>JANXTV010000314.1 GCA_025352185.1 Oligoflexia bacterium | reverse complement strand
TCGTGCATCCCGATCCGGCGCTTCCGGTCTGCGGAAGGAATCAGGCGCTGGGCAATTACGACCTTTAGTGTCTCCGCCAGTACGGTACGGATCTGCGGCTGTTCTTCAGCGGGGAAGGTATTTATAATTCGGTCCACCGTTTTAGAGGCAGAGTTTGTGTGCAGAGTGGAGAAAACGAGGTGGCCGGTTTCGGCGGCTTTTAAAGCGAGGGAAACCGTTTCGGCATCCCGCATCTCGCCGATCAGAATTACGTCCGGATCTTCCCGGAGCGCGGCTTTCATTGCGGAAGCGAAAGTCGGAAAATGGGCACCGAGCGCGCGCTGGTTCACCATTCCCATTTTACTCTCGTGCTGAAATTCAATCGGATCCTCGAGCGTAAGGATGTGGCCCTTCGTCGTTTGGTTAATATAATTCAGCATCGCGGCGAGCGTCGTCGATTTACCGGACCCGGTAGGCCCGGTGACGAGAACGAGGCCGTTTGAAAAGGAGCACGCCGTTTTACAAATCGCCGGGAGATTTAACTTATCGATTTCGGGAGGCTGTTCGGTGAGGACCCGCATGACGAAGGAAATTCCGTTTCGCTGGTAGAAAATATTCACCCGAAAAATTCCGATTCCCGGGGCTTTAAATGAGTAATCGAGGTTCAAGTCCTTTTGGATCGTGACCTTCTGCGCTTCGGAGAGGGTGCCGAAAATCATTTGTTCGACTTCTGCAGGCTGCAGCGGCGGAACGTTTAACTTCATCATATCGCCCCGTACACGAATCATGGGCGGTGACATCGCGGCGACGTGTAAGTCGGAGCCGCCGTTCTGAACCATCGTCTGCAGTAATTGGCCGAGCGTAATTGCCATATGGAAGAATTCCCTCTCTCACCTTTTCGGTGAATCCCGAGAATTTCGTGAGCGACGGATTCTTGACGTCGGGCGACCGGCTTCCGACGAGTATTAGACCACGAGGTAGGTTTTCACGGACTCGAAGTCGATGTGGCCGGAATACACGCGTAGGAGCGCTTCCTGCCCGAGCGAGAGCATTCCATTTTCTACGGCGACGTCGAGGAGTTCTTTTTGGGAAGCCTTACGGTTAATCAGGTCAGAAACTTGGGGGGTAACCGCGAGGAGTTCGTAAATGGGAATCCGTCCCATGAATCCAGCGGCACAGTTCGTACATCCCGGTCCTGGCTTAAAGAGTTTTGCTCCCGCAAACATCGGAAGAATTGAATTCATATAGGTCGTGGTGGCCGCGTCGTAGGTCACTTCCGCGCGGCAGTGCGTACAAAGGCGAGGAATCAGACGTTGGGCAAGCGATCCGACGAGGGTGCTCGCGATAAAGTTCGGATGGATGCCAAACGCCTCGAGGCGCGGAATTACACCGAGCGCATCGCGGGTGTGGAGGGTCGTTACGACGAGGTGACCCGTTTGGGCGAGCTGGACCGCGGCCTCTGCCGACTCGATGTCCCTCACCTCTCCGATAAAAATAACATCGGCGTCCTGGCGCATGAAGGCTTTTTGGAGTTGGGCGAAACTCGTATTTTTTCCTACCGCAGTGTGACTGACGAAAGGCAGGCGAAGTTCGACCGGATCTTCGGCCGTAATAATTTTACGTTCGGCACATGCCAGTGAAGTGAGAAGTGAATAAATCGTCGTCGTCTTTCCGCTACCGGCCGGACCATTAATGACGATGAGCCCGGATTTCTGCTGCGAAAGCGATACCATCGCTTGGTGCATCTCTTTCGTCATTCCAAGGTGATCGAGAGCCGGAATTTTCTGCGCGCGCTGAACACGGATGACGACCTCTTCCCCGTCGGGAGTGGGGACGAAACTTAAACGAAGGACGAGCGATCCTTCGGGAGTATTCATATTAATTTGGCCGTCCTGCGGATTCCCGATGTCAGTCGTGGATAGGTTCGCCAGAACTTTTAATCGCGAAAGGATTTCCTTCTGGCTCCCACCGAGAACCTCCGTGCGGACCATCTGAAGCTTTCCGTGGACGCGAAAACGGAGCATGTAAGTCACCGGACCACCGGGAGCCGCGGTGGTGAGCCCGAGGTGGAGGTCACTCGCCTTCGACCGAATCGCCTGGGTAATAATGAAATCGACGATTTCCTGGACGGAAGTCGGCCGCGCTTTCGCTACGCCTAATTCGTAGGTCGGGTTCTTAGTGCTCACATCGATTTAACGGCGGAAGTCCGCTTAAACTTAAGGGTTAGTCACAACACTGACGATGACACGGCGCTAAGGCCTTTCCGATAGGCGTCGAACCCGGTAGGGTCGCCTGAAGGCCTCATAGTTAAATGGATATAACGGACCCTTCCTAAG
>JANXTV010000293.1 GCA_025352185.1 Oligoflexia bacterium | reverse complement strand
CCATGACCTCAGTCTCGCCTATTCTCCCGGGGTCGCCGAACCTTGCCGGATGATCGCCGAACGGGAAGACCAGGTTTACGAATATACGGCGAAGGGAAATCTAGTTGCGGTCGTTTCGAATGGTACCGCCGTACTCGGACTCGGAAATATCGGGCCCTACGCCGCTAAGCCCGTCATGGAAGGGAAAGGAATTCTCTTCAAGAAATTCGCCGACATCGATGTCTTCGACATCGAATTAAACGCGAATGATCCGAAAGATGTGATTCGGGCGTGCGAAATGCTCGAGCCGACTTTCGGGGGAATTAACCTCGAGGATATTAAGGCGCCCGAGTGCTTCGAGATCGAAGAAGAATTAAAGAAGCGGCTAAAAATTCCGGTATTCCATGATGATCAGCACGGCACGGCAGTGATTTCGGGAGCCGCGTTTTTAAATGCGCTCGAAATCGTCGGGAAAAAGATCGGCGACGTAAAAGTTGTGTTCTCGGGCGGCGGCGCCGCCGCCATCGCGTGCGCGAATCTCTACGTGAACCTCGGCGTAAAGCTCTCGAACATCATCATGACCGACTCGAAGGGCGTGATCTATAAGGGTCGTAAAGAGGGAATGAATAAGTATAAGGAGCGTTACGCGACGGACGCAAAACCGCGCACGCTCCACGAAGCCCTGATTGATGCCGATGCGTTCGTCGGAGTCTCGGTTGCGGGAGCGCTTACCCCCGAGATGATCGTAAAAATGAAGAAAGATCCGATCATTTTCGCCATGGCGAATCCGGATCCGGAAATTCTACCGGAAGACGTTTTAAAAATAAGGCCCGATGCGATCATGGCGACGGGGCGATCTGATTATCCAAATCAGGTGAATAACGTTCTCGGGTTTCCCTTCATTTTTCGCGGCGCCCTCGATACGCGCGCCATGGCGATTAACGAGGAAATGAAGATGGCGGCTGTGAAAGCGCTCGCCGCTCTCGCGAAGCAGGACGTTCCCGAGAATGTCTCCCGTGCTTATTCCGGAACGAAGTTTCGTTTCGGACGCGATTACCTCATTCCGAAACCCTTTGATCGTCGTGTTCTCCTCTGGGTAGCGCCGGCCGTCGCGCAGGCCGCGATCGATAGCGGAGTCGCGCGCATTAAGCTCGACATGGTGAAGTACCGCGAAAAGCTCGAAGAACACCTGGGTTCGATTTATACCGTCATGCGCGGGATTAAACGTCGCGTGCAAGCGCAGAAGAATTTACCGACGATCGTACTCCCCGAGGGAGAGAATACGAAGATCATTAAAGCCGCAGCCATCATGATCGAGGAAGGCATCTGCGTTCCGATCCTGCTCGGAGACGAATCGGTCGTGCGCGCGAAAATAGCCGAACAGGATCTGGGCGAGATCCTGAAGGACGTAAAGATCCTACGGCCGTCGAGTTCGGAACTCCGGGACGGATACGCGAAGAAGTTTTACGAACACCGCATGCGCAAGGGAGTCACTCCGCAGACCGCCCGCCAACTGATGCGGCAGGTGAACTACTTTGGCGCGATGATGGTCGAAGAGGGCCACGCGGATGGAGTTTTAAACGGAATCACCCAGTCGTACGCGTCGACGTTAAAGCCGTCGATCCAGGTGATCGGGGCGAAGCCGGGCCAGAAGCTCGCCGGGATCTATATGTTTATTTTTAAGAAGCGAGTCCTCTGGCTTGCGGACACGACGGTGAATATCGATCCGACGGCGGAAGAGCTTGCCGACATCGCGATTGAGACTGCGCGCCTCGCGAAACGATTCATGGTTCAAGAACCGAAGATCGCGATGCTCTCATTCTCGAACTTCGGTTCGAATACCCATCCTGCGGCGCTGAAAATGCGCCGGGCGACGGAGCTCGTCCGTGAACGCGCTCCCGATCTGATCGTGGACGGGGAGATGCAGGCGGATACCGCTTTAAATCCGGAGATTTCGAAAGAGAGTTTTCCGTTTAATCGCGTAGCGGGAGACGCAAACGTTCTCATGTTCCCCGATCTGCAGAGTTCGAATATCGCCTATAAGATGCTCGCGCGTCTAACGAATGCAGAAGCGATCGGCCCGATCCTGATCGGAATGAAAAAACCGATGATGGTCCTGCAGCAGAACTCGGACGTAAATGATGTCGTGAATATGGCCGCGATCACCGCTATGGAAGTTCTCATGCGGAAAACCGATGCGGCTCTGAGCTAGTAGGCACAAGCCGTAACTAACTTTTAGGAGAAACCACCCATGAAAAAAGAAGCGATCCTCACGAAAGATGCCCCCGCTCCGATTGGCCCGTATTCCCAGGCTATTAAAGTCGGAAACTTTCTCTTCTGCTCCGGTCAGATTCCTCTCGATCCGGTAACCAACACCGTCGTTCCCGGAGATGTGAAGGCCCAAACCGTCCAGGTGATGAAAAATATCGACGCGGTTTTAAAGGCGGCGGGCGCTTCGTTCGATCACATCGCGAAGACGACTATTTTTCTTAAATCGATGGGTGATTTTCCGGTCGTAAACGAAATTTACGGTGCTCATTTTAAAGGGACGCCTCCGGCGCGATCGACGGTTGAAGTCGCCCGCCTGCCCCGGGATGTTTCGGTCGAAATCGAAGTCCTAGCCGTCCTTAACTAATCCGCGAGGTTTTATTTGAGTCGACGTTCGGGTCGGTTCCAAGTCTTCATCAGTCTCGCTTTCTTCCTGCTCGGACTCCTCTCGGGCGTGGGTCTCTTTACGTTCGTAAAAGCGGGAGTGCTCTACGAGTATGAAGATACGCTAGACGGAGCGTACCTTCCGAATGCCGATTCAATCGTGGTGCTCGCGGGGGGGCGTGGACGAATCGCCGCCGCCGGAGATTTTTGGTTTCGCTACTACGAGCGAGAGGAATCGGGCGCGCAGCAAGTAGCGGCGCCGATGCTTTATATTTCGGGAATGGGTCCGAATTCGAACTGGTCGAGTTTCGAGAAGAGTATTC
>JANXTV010000073.1 GCA_025352185.1 Oligoflexia bacterium | reverse complement strand
GGCACCAGAATCGTGAGAAAGATTTCGATGGTTTTCCCCATTTGAGGTCGAATCGTTTGGTCTTCTCCAAAAAAGTAATGAATCGAAAAGGCGACGGTCAACGGAAGGCTAATCGCGGAAAGGATACTACTGATCGCCGTTAACGTGAGATTCAGAGCGACGTCCCCGCCCGAAAGCATAGAAAATAAATTTGCCGTGGGACCTCCCGGACTCGCCGCCAAGAGTAAAAGTCCAACTGACCATTCGGGGGATAATCCGAATATTCGCGCGAGTAAAAATGCGACGACGGGAAGGACGACCATCTGGATCACAATTCCGTAAATTACCGGCCTCGGCGAAAGGAGTATCCGTTTAAAATCGATGGGCAGAAGCGAGAGTCCGAGACCGAACATCACGAGCCCAATTGCCGCGGGAAAAACGGTCACAACGAGTGCTTTTGTCTCCATTAAAAATCCGCAGGGGGCGGCGGAAGATCATCGCCTTCGCTCGCATCCGCTCCGTCTTCCTTTAATTTCCGGTAAATCGTGCGCGAATTAATCCCGAGAAGCTTCGCCGTGAGGTTCTTATCTCCCTGCGTGAGTTCGAGCGTCCGCCGAATCATAATCTCCTCGATTTCCCGAAGCGGCGTCCCCACCGGGATCGTGATGGAATGGGGTGACGTTTCCAGTCCGAGCCCCTTCCCGGCGAGCTCGAGCACGTGGGGCGGTAAGTCCTTCGACTGGATGATCGCCGAACTTGCGAAAATTACGGCGCGTTCGATGGCGTTCTGGAGTTCACGAATATTCCCAGGCCAAGCGTAACGGGATAAAATTTCAAACGCTTCGGGACTCACCGCCGCGACGGATTTCGCGTGACGGTGACTGGCTTCCGTAACGAAGAGAAGGACGAAATCGGGTAAGTCTTCGAGCCGCGCGCGCAGCGGGGGAAGATCAATCGAAACGACCTCGAGTCGAAAAAGGAGGTCCTGCCGAAACCGTGCTTCGGCGACGAGCGATTTTAAAGGTTGGTGGGTGGCGGAAATGACTCGGACATCGATCCGCTTCGAAGCAGACGCCCCGAGGCGACGGACTTCGCTTTCCTGAAGGACGCGTAAGAGTTTTGCTTGGAGGGAGATCGCTAAGTCTCCGATTTCGTCCAGAAAAAGCGTTCCTCCGCTCGCCGCTTCGAAAAGTCCGGTCTTCGCGGATGCGGCGCCCGTAAAGGCGCCCTTCTCGTAGCCAAAAAGTTCGCTCTCGAGAAGATTCTCCGGTAGGGCCGCGCAATTAATGGCCATAAATGGCCCCGCGGCGCGCGCCGAAGTTTCGTGAAGGGCACGCGCTATCTGCTCTTTACCCGTTCCGCTTTCGCCTTGGATCAGTACGGTTGCGGTCGTTGACCCTACCTGATCAACCCAAGCCCGGAGCCGTTCGGCCTGGAGGGAACGACCGGCAATGCGACGCGATCCTAATTTTCCACGCGAGTCGGCGGAGTTTCGGGAGGAAGACGTCTGGCGTTCACTCGTAACCGTGCCTTCTAGCGACGGCGAACGAGAACCCATTAATCCTTCGGTACTCGGCGCGCGGGCCGCACGTTTTAAGGCCGCGTCGACGGACTCCAGGAGCGCCGCACGTTTAAAAGGTTTCGTCAGAAAGTCTACCGCCCCGAGTTTCATCGCCCAGACCGCGTCCTCCACTCGGCCGTAAGCCGTCATGAGGACGACCGGGATGGTCTTTCCCGAATGACGAAGGGCCCGCAAAAATTCGAGCCCGGTCATTTTTGGCATGCGAACGTCAGAGACAACTAAGCTAATCGGGATCTCGGAAACATCCGTACGGACCCGGTCGATCGCCTGTTGGCCATCGGCCGCAGTTTCGACGGAATACCCGGCGTGCTCCAGGATTTTTCGAGTACTGTCGAGCGACTGAATATCGTCATCGACGAGCAGAATCTTAATCATACCTTTTCCTCAGACGATTCCGTTGGCTGCCGAAAGGGAGGGGGCAACGCCGCGTCGCGTGCTTCGGGCAGGAGAATTTCAAACCCCGCGCCGCCGAGCTGAGTGACTTCGACGAAACGCACTTCGCCGCCGCACTCTTCCGCAACCTTCTTTACAAAACTAAGACCGAGGCCCGTACCCTGTGCCTTCGTCGTGGAGAATGGGGTGAAGAGTTTCTCCCGAACCGAGTCGGGAACTCCCGGTCCGTTATCTTCGATCCGGATGAATACCCGGCCACTCTCGAGCTGACCCATTTTAAATTCGATTCGGTCGCCGCCCGCCTGGAGAGCGTTCTGGAGTAAATTCCCAATCGCCTGTTCGAAGGTCGTCGCATCGATTCGCACTTTTAAATTCGAGCCCGCGTTAGTCTTCCAGTCGACTCGTACGCCCCGCTCGCGCATCGCTTTCTCAATCGCCGTCGCGTAGGTCGCCAGTACCGTATCGAGGAGCGCCGCCAGCTCCACTTCTTTTCGTTCGCCCGAACCTAGCCGAGAAAGACGTAGATAATTCTCGGTGATTTTTTCAAGTCGATCGACCGCCGCGAGAATCGCCTGGAGTGCGGTTCGGACCGACTTGTTTTCCTTCGTCGCCGACTGCACGCAGGCGGCACTGGCCGTCTCGAGCGCAAGTTCCGCCTCGAGCCCGATGGCGTGGAGAGGATTTCGAACTTCGTGGGCCACCTGTGCCGATAATCGTCCGACGGCGGCGAGGTGTTCGATCTGTTTTAATTTTTCCTGGAGGTCGACTTTATCTTTTAAGAGTTGGTTCTGATCGGCGAGGACGCGTTTTTGGCCGTCGACTACTTTTTCCCATTCCAGAAGCTGAGTCGCCATCCGGTGGAACTCCCGCGCGAGCGCACTCACCTCGTCATCTCGGTGCATCGCGATTTCGGGAAGCGAATCTTTATCTCCGCGCTGTAGGCCCCGCTCCGTAATCGACCGGACGAGCCGGGTGAGTTCGTCGAGCGGACGTAAAGCCCGCTCTCCCACCCAAAGCATGAGGAGAGACAGGGCGACGACGACGAGGAGAATCGTTTCGAGACCGGTGCGGAGCTTCCCAACGCTCGACTGCGATTCCGTAAACCGGTCGCGCAAGGACTGCTCGTGGAGCTGAATCCCCCACTGGAGTCGCTTTCCCCATTCTTCGAGGAGCGCGTTCCACGCGGGGAACTTTCGCGAAGCCTCATCGAGTTCGCGTTTTTCAAGCAGTGTATAAATCACGTTTCCGTCGACCT
>JANXTV010000200.1 GCA_025352185.1 Oligoflexia bacterium | reverse complement strand
TCATGAGGAGGGCGCAGGTTTTTAGGGAGGCCGGTCGGCGCGCACGGAGATTCGCGAGAATATAGGAAAGGGTGAGTCCCGAGTCGACGATGTCTTCGAAGAGGATCACGTGTTTATTTTCGAGGGGCTCGTTAATATCGAGAGTGACCTTCACTTCGCCGGAGCTGACTTTCTTATCGCCGTAGCTCGATACGCCGAGGAATTCACAGTGGGTCGGCAGGTCGATCTTCCGGAGGATATCCGAGAAGAAGATGAAACTCCCTTTAAGCACGCAGATCGCGACGATTTCGCGACCTTGGTAATCGTTTTGGATATCGGAGGCGATTTCGGAAATCCGCTCTTCGAGTTTTTCGACGGAGATGAGTACTTTAGGTTCAGAGCTGCGATTTGCTGGATTAGACATAAGCGTTATTCATGACCTCGCCGAAGCCGCCCCCACCGGGGACGATATAGTGTTTATCATTCAAGCCACGTTCTTCTTTCCAGTATTCCCCGGGGGTCGACTGGAGAACTTTTTCACTCGAGAGACCGCGGTCGAGCCGAACGGCGTAGACGACGAGGTCGGGGTGCGCTTTCGTGACATTCGCAAGATACTCGGGAGTGACGATGCAGTGAAGGGCAATATACTTTTTAGCGACACCATTTTTCGGGTCGAGACTCTTATAGAGGGATAGGGCTTCGACGAGGGTACCGCCGGTGGCGCCCATCGGATCGGGGAAAAGCACGATCGACTGATCGACCGTTCCACCGATTTTATGTCCGGAAACCTGGCTCCCGGTGACTCGCGAGGAAACGTCGGTCACCCTCCCGATCGAGATGTGGTCCTGGCGAACGAGCTTCGGATTCATGAAATAGTTTAAAGCCGTGTAGCAAATGTGCGACGGAAACGTGCCCGCGCGGGCGAGGTTCACCGTGACGACCGGTTGGTTAGAATCGATTTTCGGTCCCGAATAGATCGCTTCCTTCGGATGGAGGCCGGACATCCGAGTTGGGGTCGCGGCCATTTTCGTCGGAAACTCTCGAGCCACGACGGTATTTAAAAGGGACGAATAGATCGAATGGACGAGTTCGTTAATGACGGGTTGGACGGTTTCTTCCGCACAGAGGCGTGCGAGGAGAGAGAGCAGAAAGGGATCGGAGAGCAAGTGGACGTTCTTTCCGTATCGATGTTCGATCTCGGAAAGGCGGAACTCGATTTGGTCAAATTGCCGATCGAGGCTCTTCTGCATCCAGTTCCTTTGCGGGGTTTCCCGTAGTGAGGCCAGCCGAAGCCGAATTCGCGGATAAATTCTCAATATTCGGTTCGTGGCAGAATCGGCAGCGCGCTTCGTACATTTCCTTAGCCCCGACCGCGACGACACTCGTATCACCCACGACCCGCTGCGAACGGGAGGCGGGCATTCCGCAGCTCACGCAAACGGCTTGGAGTTTCGTTACGCTTTCGGCGACGGCGAGGAGTTTCGGCATCGGGCCGAAGGGCTGTCCCCGGAAGTCCATATCGAGACCGGCACAGATCACGCGGATTCCGCGGTAGGCGAGTTTATTACAAACTTCGATCACGGAATCATCGAAGAACTGAACTTCGTCGATGCCGACGACGCGGGTGTTATCTTCCACGCGTTCGAGAATCTCTTTCGCGTTAAGGACCGGAATCGAAAGGATACGATTCGCATCGTGCGACTGCACATGGTCTTCGCTGTAGCGGTTATCGATCTTTGGCTTGAAGACCTGAACCTTCTGGCGACCGTACTGAGCGCGTTTAATGCGTCTCATGAGCTCTTCGGTTTTCCCGCTAAACATGCTTCCGCAAACGATCTCGATAAATCCCGGTAGGCTCTGATGCAGCATACGGAAGTGGTATCAAACCGAGGGGGGGCGGGGAAGGCTTGCTGCAGTGAGTAAGTCAAAAAGCTTACGCTCGCAGAACAAGCGCCGGAGATTCCGCCCCTTTTCAAATCAGTACGGTCCTGCGCAGTGCGGCACTCTCTCTTTCGGAGGGGGTAAGGGGATGCGAAATTCCCACCGATAGTGAAGAGATGCCCTTTGTTTCTTGTTCACTTCTTAAACTCGGACTTTCGTTAGCCCTGCTCGCCGTGGTTTCCGGAACCGCGGTGAAATCGGGTTACGCCGGGCCGCCAGAAGGTACGGCCCAGAGTCAATTCGGTCCGGTCGTAGGGTCGGAAAATCTTCGGGGTGAACAAGTACTCGTGAGCACCGTGCCCGCAGGGTCCGATCCGATCCATACGGTGGGAAAGCTCTTTCGCACGTTCGGAGCGACGGGGAATCTTCCGTCCGAATTCACCGGACGCGCCGGTAAAGTTTTTTCATTGCCGACCCTACTGCTTCGTCGGGAGGAGGCGGGGTTCTACGGTTCGCATACGGAGCGAACGACGGTGAACGTCGGGGGAGTAGAGTACGAGCGAGTTTTTTTCCATCCTCTCGAATACGAAGAAATGAGGTTAAAATATCCGGATGCGCCGGCGGACCCCGTCCGTTGGATCGCAACTCCCACTTCTTCCTCGCGAAGTTTTTATGCCGTCGATGAAAAGAGGACGGGAAAACCGTTCATCGTAAAGACGTCTCTCCATCAGAAACTCGCGGGAATCGAGCGGGGTATTAGCGAAGATCAAGCGGCCCGGG
>JANXTV010000125.1 GCA_025352185.1 Oligoflexia bacterium | reverse complement strand
GAAATCCCCGGCAAGCTGGAAGGCATCGAATTTGGCGCGGAGAACTTCGGGACCCTCGGAAATGGTTCTCCCAACGGGAGCCCCTCTGGCGCTCCCCACGCCGGCGCTTCGGCTGGGGCGGGAGCGCTCGCCTCCCTTTCTGTCGAACAACTCGAAGGCGAAGGGAAAGTCGCGAAACTGATTCAGGCCTACCGGGAGAGCGGAATTAACATCGCCGACCTGAATCCCCTCGAACCGCCGGCGACTTCGCACGCCTTCCTCGATCTCTCTCGATTTGGTCTCACGACGAACGACTTAGAGAAAAGTTTTAACTCCGGAAAACTACTTGGTCTCGGTACCGCAAAACTCCGCGACATCATCACGCTCCTTCGCGACACCTACTGCTCGACGATCGGCGTGGAATTCATCCACATCCATAATCCGGAAGAACGCGACTGGATTCAATCGCGAATGGAAACAACTCGGAATCGTACGGCCCTCGACCCCGAGACGAAAAAACTTATATTTAAGCGACTCTCGGAAGCCGAAACATTCGAGCGTTTTCTCCATACTCGCTACGTCGCACAGAAACGATTCTCCGTCGAAGGCGGCGAGAGCGTTATTCCGATGATCGACTGCATGATCGAAACCGCCGCGGAGTTTGGCGGAAAAGAAGTCGTCATGGGGATGGCCCACCGGGGTCGATTAAACGTCCTCACGAATATCTTCGGGAAAAGACCAGAATATATTTTTACCGAATTCGAAGGAAACTATCCTTCCGACTATTCTCACGGCGAAGGCGACGTAAAATACCATAAGGGATATTCGTCCGACCTAACGACGCGTAAAGGGCACCCGGTGCACCTGACGCTCGCGAATAATCCATCCCACCTCGAATTCGTCGGCGCCATCATCGAAGGCGTCGCCCGCGCGAAACAGATGAAACGCGGAGATACGGAACGCGCGCAGGTGATGCCGATCGTGATCCACGGAGACGCGGCGCTCGCCGGCCAGGGAGTTTGCTACGAAGTCTTAAACCTTTCGCAGCTCGAAGGTTACGCGACCGGCGGCACGCTCCATATCGTGATTAATAACCAGGTCGGCTTCACGACCGGGGTAAAAGATGCGCGCTCCACTCGTTTTTCGACCGACCTCGCGATGATGCTTGAAACACCGATCTTCCACGTAAATGGCGACGACCCGGAAGCCGTCTGGCACGTCGCTCGACTGGCGACTGAATATCGGCAGAAGTTTAAAAAGGACGTCTTCATCGATCTCATCTGTTACCGGAAGCACGGGCATAACGAAGGGGACGAACCTTCCTTCACCCAGCCCGTGATGTACGCGAACATTAAGACCCACCCATCGACTCGCGAAATTTACGGTAAGAAACTCGCGTCGACTTCTGTCCAGTCAGATGCCGACGCGCAGGCTGTAATCGATTCGATCATGGCGAAACTCTCGGAGGCACAGGTAAAAACTCGCGCCGAGAAACCACTCCCTTACGTTTCCGTCTTCGGCGGCGACTGGCAGGGATTTAAACTTCCGACCGAGGAAGATATTTTTCGCCCGGTAAAGACTTCGGTCGATACGCACACGCTTAAAGAAATCGCGACGAAGCTGAATACCGTGCCGGACGGATTCCACCTCCATCCGAAATTAAATCGCCATATCGAAGGACGACTGAAGGCCGTAAACGAAGGCAAAGGAATCGACTGGGGTAACGCCGAATCCCTCGCTTACGGTTCGCTCGTCACGGAAGGCCATCCGGTTCGCCTCTCTGGCCAAGACGCCGAGCGCGGTACTTTCTCCCACCGCCACGCGGTTTTTAACGATACCGAGTCGGGGAAAAAACTCTGTCTCCTGAATCATTTAAAATCGGCGCAGGCGCCGTTCATGGTGCATAACTCTCACCTTTCGGAAACGGGAGTGCTCGGGTTTGAACATGGGTATTCGCTCGCGGCTCCGAATTCGCTCGTGATCTGGGAAGCCCAGTTCGGAGACTTCGGAAACGGCGCGCAGGTCATCATCGATCAGTTCATCGTAAGTTCGGAATCGAAATGGCAACGCATGAGCGGCCTCGTTCTCCTCCTTCCCCACGGGTACGAGGGGCAGGGCCCCGAGCACTCGAGCGCGCGCCTCGAACGATTCCTCCAGCTTTCTGGACGAAATAATATCGTGGTCGCGAACCTCACCACGCCGGCCCAAATTTTTCACGCGCTTCGCCGCCAGGTGAAGTGGGATTTCCGTAAACCGATGGTCATCATGTCGCCGAAGTCGCTCCTACGTCATCCGCAGGCGATTTCTACGCTCGAAGATCTTTCCGCCGGGTATTTCCAGGAAGTCATCGACGACGAGCAAATGTTCTCGGGTACGACGACCGTCGATACGGTGAACCGCGTGATCATTTCCACGGGTAAGGTCCATTACGATCTCGCCGCGAAACGTACCGAACTCGCACGCCACGACGTCGCCCTGATTCGCCTCGAGCAAGTCCACCCGTTTCCGGCTTGGAAACTTTCCCAGATTCTCGGTCGATATCCGAAAGCGGAAATCGTCTGGGTTCAGGAAGAGCCGCGGAACATGGGCGCCTGGTCATTCGTCCACGGAATGTGGAATGGCGGCTTAGCCGACTTCGCCGCACAGGTGGGGAACCGCAC
>JANXTV010000045.1 GCA_025352185.1 Oligoflexia bacterium | reverse complement strand
TTACCGAATTTCGAAAGCTGATTACGCCGGGGATTCGGCGTGGAACACGTTTAATCCGAGGAAACTAATCGCCGGAATTCACGGTGGGGGAGTCGTGAATCGGTCGACGGGCGAGCTGAATTACCTCGATCTCGACGGGCTGCCCATCGAAGCCAGTTGGTACAAAGCGTGTATCGCTCAGCGCCACGTAGCCCGGGTCATTCAATATTCGACCCTGCCGGGAAAAGAAGTCGCCCGCTCACTGGAAAAGGGCGGGTGTTCCCAGAAGGTTCCGGAATATCGCGCGTTACTCAGCGGTTTCGTGGAATAGTTAGTCCGCAAACGGGGAAAATCGCCCCAGTTTCCTCCCGGTTTTTTTCGGCATATGGGTTGCACCAGAGATGCTCATGGAAAAAATCAAACCGGAGAAAAACATGCAATCAATTCACCAAACACTTTATAGCGGACTCGTTTTCGGAACTTTACTCGTCGGTGTAGTGGGCTGTTCCCACACGACCGAGCGTCGAACCACGGTTGAAAATGCTCCCGTCGCTCCCGCTCCCGTCGTCGAAACCCACACGACTGTTTCGCGAACGCACCATTTTGCGCGGATGGAGGAAATTAACTTTAAGCGCGGGACTTCCGCGATCACGAATTCCGAGAAAAAAGAACTCGACTCCGTCATTAAAGACGTTCGCGAAAACGGAAAAATTCGCGAAGTGAAAGTTTTAGCTTGGGCAGACCGGAGTTACGATATTGAGGGAGAGAAGGCGCCCAAGCGGGCCATTCAGCTCGCCGATGCTCGTTCGAAAGCGATTGAAACTTACCTGAGCCGGGTGCTGAAAGTGAATGGGATCGATACCCACAACATGGCGAAACAGCCGAGCGCCGTTGCGAAGCTTTTCAATACCGAAGATTACGAATTAAAGACCGGCATGATGGAAAAGAACGGGACGATTTTTCGCCCGGTGGCGAGTCCGGAGAAAGCCGTCGTCCTCGTCGAATACGAAGCCGGACAGCCGTAAAGAAAGAGCGCGATCCGCTTACGGGAGTGATCTTGAATGGGGGCCCTCAGTGGCCCCCATTGTCGTCCGGGAGCGCCACTTAAATGGCGGTCGATCGAGTCTGGGATTATTAATGGGTTCGAGTTCTCGGCTACGGGTGCCGAATAGTGAGTAGATGAAGTCATTTCTCCCGTTAATCCCGTTACTGGTGCTCAGTTCTTGCGGTGCTCGCGTCGTTGCGATGCCTGCGGAGCTCCATCAGGCCCTAGTTACGGCGGGAGTCCCTCCGGTCGATCAGCAGCCCTCGAATTCTTCGACGCCGATGGATGTCCCGGGCGGAGTACCGGCCGCGACCGGAGTTGCCGACTCGGCGGTTGCCGCGGTCGTTGGGACCGAGCCTGATTCAACGGGGGTCGCTCCTGTCGTTGCGCCCCAGCCTGATTCGCCCGATGCTCCGGTGAGTGTTCCGGTGAGTGTTCCGGTCGTTTCCCAGGAGCCCGTACGCGAAGTCCGCTCGCCCGCCGAAGAAGCGACGGCCGATCCGGCCGCGGCGGAATCCGTAGCGGTCGAAAAAGTAGCTGAAGACGTCGCCCTCGTCGATGCATCCCTCGATCCGGAGGTGGAACGCGCGAGTGTGGTGATCGATGCCCCGGTCGGGTCAGAAGTAACTTATCAACTCGATGGCGCCGCCCCGGTGGCCGCCGGTCTTTCGTTCGAAGTGGACGATGTTTCGGCTCGGGACCACGTGATCGAAGTGACCGTCTTCGTACCGGGTGCGGGTTCGAAGGAATATAAATTAGAATGGGATGAAAAGGGGACATTACCCGCCGTTTCGGAAGCCATGATTACTGTGGATAAAGCGGCGACGCCCGATGGAAAAAAGAAGCGAAAGAAAACGTGGAAGCGGACCGAATTTAAAAAACGCGACCCCCGTACCAGTGGCAAGCGGAAGCGTAAGGTAAAGAGTGAAGACCAAGGCGACGAGCGCCGTGAAGCCGAGGACTACCGGATTGAAGTGAACCGCGAAGTGAAGGCGAAAGCCCGCACCGAAAAGCGGAATGAGCGTAACGAGAAAAAGCAAGACGACGAACGAGCCGCTAAAAAAGTCGAAATAGAAAACACGGCAAAAGAAAAAACGGCGAAAGAGAAAGAAGCCGCGTCCGCCCAACTCGAGAAAGAACTCGAAAAAGCGGCCAAGGATAAAGAATCTAACGCGAAAAAAGCGGCGAAGGACGCGGCCGACGCTGCCGCGAAAGCGAATGAATCCGTGAAGGCCGCCGAACAGGTGGCTGAAAAGGCGAAAGTTGCGGCCGAGGAAGCGAAGAAGGCTTCCGAGAAAGCTGCGGAAGAATCCGTAAAGGTTCAAGCGGCGAAAAAAGCCGCGGAGAAAGCCTCCTCTGAAAAAGCCGCCACCGAATCGGCGAAGGCTAAGGAAAAGTCGAATTCGAAGTCCGAAAATTCCAATTCGAAGTCGAATAGCTCGAAAGATAAATAGCCTTTCCGGCGAAAAGTTTTAGTTCTTCCGTGGCATCTGGTAGCCTCGGAAAGAATGAACGTTTTCTTTTTCCTTTTGGTTGCCGGCTGCTGGGGCGGCTCTTTCATCGCGATCCAGCCGCTCGTGAAAGTGATGCCACCCCTCCTGGCGGCGGCTCTGCGCCTCGCGGTCGGACTCGCGACGCTTTCGGTCGTTCTCCCCGTTATGAAGGTCCCCTTCTGCATTCCGAAGGGGCTTCGCGTTCGAATTTGGACGACCGGTATCGTGGCGTTCGGAGTTCCGTTTGCTCTGCTGTTCTGGGGCGAGAAGTCGATTTCCGCCGGACTCGCCGGGATCTTAAACGGAACCGTGCCGATCTGGGTTTTTATCCTGGGTCTTCTATTCACTCCCCGCGCCGAGCCCACCTCCGCTCGGAAAATTTTCGGCCTACTCGCCGGTATGGGAGGGGTCGTTGCGATCTTCCTGCCGAAGCTCCTTGCGGTCGACGCGGATCCCTCGTTTCTGGGGACGGTTGCCGTCGCGCTGATGGCGGTATCGTACGCGGCGAGTGTGCTGATGAATCGCACCTTGTTTTCGAGACATCCGGGCCTGAGTCCCTTTACGAATCTCTTCCACCAGCTCCTGGCGGGATTTCTCGTCCTCCTCTCCCTCTCCCTTGCGTTCGAGGGAATTCCCCGACCTGATCTCTGGTATCCCATGAGCACGGTCGTGGCGGCGGAACTTTACCTCGGGTGCGTATCGACCTGCCTCGCCTTCATGCTTTTCTACCACCTCATTCGGAAATGGGGATCCGTTCGGTCCGCCACGGTGACCTACGTGATTCCGGTGATTACGCTTGGGCTCGACTTCGCGATTAATTCGCATATGCCCTCCCGCAGCGAAATCTTCGGCGTTTTCGGGGTGACGGTGGGAGTGGTGATTTTAAATCTCCCGAGCCCCGTTCGCGCGAAAATCTAGGCATTAGTAAATATTATCAAATACTGAGACTACAGATAATTATTCCTTCTGCGCGATTTACCGTACTCACTGCCTATCCAAACGTTCAACGGAT
>JANXTV010000018.1 GCA_025352185.1 Oligoflexia bacterium | reverse complement strand
TCTGACGAAACCGGAACTAACCCGCGCGCTTAATGAGCCCCGTATCCCCGAGGATTTTCGTTTCCCAATCCGCCATCTCCCGTGACTCTCGCTTCGATTTCTCGTGGTCGTAGCCGAGGAGGTGAAGGAGCCCGTGGACGAGCAGAACCTGGAGTTCCTTTTTCGCCGAGTGTCCGATCTCTTCGGCTTGGAGCTCGAGGATTTCCGTACAGATCACGAGATCACCCAGGTGCCCTTGGCGCGCGAAGATTTCGAGGGCGGGAAAAGAAAGCACGTCGGTCGCCTGATTTTTTCCGCGAAATTTCTTATTCAGAGAACGCATTTTAGACCGGTCAACGAAAGTGACATCCAGGCCAAACGTGGGCTCCGCGACCTTCGCCGGGAATCCCGCCTTCTTGCGAAGCTCCGGCGAACGCGAAGCATACGGGAGGAGATCCCGAAGCGCGCGATTTGCCGCTCGCTCGTAAGCAGTAAAGAGAACGGATTTCTCGCCTTTTCCACGGGGGGCGGGCTTCTTTTTCGGCGCAGATCGTTTTTTCAGCATTCGATTCAATGGTAGCATGATTCTATGGAAACGAAGTCAGAAACCCGAAAACCCTTTCTCGACGCGGCCTCGCTCGAAGCGATTGACCGCGTAATCGAAACGATCCATCGCCTCCGCGCTCCCGGCGGATGCCCTTGGGATATTAAGCAGACGCATCACTCGCTCCGCCCTTACCTCGTCGAGGAGACTTACGAAGCCCTCGAGATCCTCGACCTCATCGACTCCCCTGAAAAACTGAAGGATCCTAAAATTAAGAATGCCTTAAAAGAGGAATTCGGAGACGTCCTGCTCCAGATCGGGCTCCATTCGGAAATGGCGGGAGAAGTCGGAGCTTTTACGTTTGCTGACGTGGCCCGGACGCTCGACGAAAAACTCATTCGTCGGCACCCCCACGTTTTTGGAGAAGTAAAAGTCTCCGGGTCCGACGAAGTCGTGAAAAACTGGGACGCGATCAAGGCGCTCGAGAAGTCGGGGGCGAATCCCGCGCCGGAAGCCCCGAAGAAGACGCTCGAGGGAATTCCGAAGGGCCTACCCGCCCTCGCCCGCGCCGAAAAAACGATCGAAAAAGTCACGAAAGTCGGCTTCCAGTGGCCGACCGTCGAAGGCCCCCTCGGAAAACTCGAGGAAGAGATCCGGGAACTCTCCGCCGCCGTGCGGAGTGGAGATGCCACGAATATCCAGGAAGAACTGGGCGACCTCCTCTTCTCCGTTTGTAACGTCGCTTTCCTATTAAAAGTAAAACCCGAGGAAGCGCTGCGCGGATTTCTCGCGAAGTTCGAGCAGCGTTTCGGATTTGTCGAAGAATCGATTCGGGCGGGTGGAAAAACCCTCGAAGGATCGACGCTCGCCGAAATGGATCTCCACTGGGAGACCGCTAAAAAACGAGAGAAGGAATCCCGCTAGATGGCGAAACCCTTTCGCATTTACGGGCTGACGGGGAGTGCGGCGTCGGGAAAAAGCACCGTCGCGGGTTTTTTCCGTGAACTCGGCGTGGCCGTCGTCGACGCGGATCAGATCGCGCGCGAGCTCCGGGCCCCGGGCGGCGCGGCGGAAGCTCCTCTTCTCGCACGGTTCGGAACCCTCGACCGCGCGCGACTCCGGGCCCTGATTACTTTAGACGCGGCGGCGAAGCGAGACCTCGAATCGATTCTTCATCCCTTAATCTCGGCCGAGAGCCTCCGCAGATTCGCCGCGCTCGCGGCCGGACAGCATTCGGGCTACGCGCTCTACGAAGCCGCCCTCCTCGTCGAAGCCGGACGCGCGGCGGACTTCGAAGGGATCATTCTCGTCGAGGCGCCGCTGGCGCTGCAGCTCGAGAGACTAGAAACGCGGGACGGAATGGATCCGGAAAGCGCTCGTCAGTTTCTTGGCGCTAATGCGAATGACGCCTTAAAGCGGGCAGCGGCGACCCACCGAATCGAAAATGCCTCGTCCCTTTCGGACCTTCAGGAAAAGGTGCGCAAGCTTCACGCCGAGCTCCGTTAAGAATTCGCATTCGAAAGTTAACGCACGCGTTCCGCTTGATCGAACTCCCGGCGCTCGGTACCCTTATTTCCTACGTAAAAAACGAATCCTAAATGGAGTGAGGAACTCATGACTTTTCCTATCCGGTACCGCGTGCTTTTCGCCGCCATCGCCGCTGCTTTATCTCTCAGTGCTTGCGTGAATTTATTCGATCCGATCGATAATCCGAGTGGAGATCAGCAAAATCTCTCGGCGGCTCGAGCTGCCTTCGATAAGGGAGATCTGGATAAGGCGCGGGAACTTTACGAAAAGCTCGGATCGAGTGAAATAGCTACCTCGGAAAAAATCTTCCTCGATCTCGATAGTTGCGGCGCGGATATCGCGGCCTTCGGTTCAGCCCTCGGGGGAACTTCCAACGGTGCGTCGGCGGGACTCATTCCGACGATCATCTCCGAAAAAATGAACGCCCGTCACGGTACGGCGTGCCTCGAGACTCTCCGCAGGGCCTATCAAACTTCGCAGACCATCACGGATACGAATCTAAAAGGCTTCGCGGGATTCCTCGCCGCGATGGCCGTCGCGGGTGAGGTCCTGGCTCACAATACTGGGATTACGACCGACGGCGAACTCGCGAAAGCGGACGTCATCGGAATCGTCACCTCGAGCGCGACCTGTACGGCATCGGGTGCTTCTTGCGGCGCGGGATGCGCCGTAGTCGACGGAATTTCCGCTGTCGCCTCCACTGGAAATTTAGCCGGTTACGGGACGATTACCCCGACCTGGGGCGTATTCCAGGACGCGATTACTGCGGCCGACGCTGCACTCACTCTACTCGGGGTCAGCACCGGATCTTCCCAGCAGCTGATCGCGGCATTTCGAACGGGCGGCGCGGCCGCATCGAGTTCGAATTTTGCTTACCGGTGTATCCTCCACGACATCGGCGTCGGTCGCTAAACGAAAGGAAATATTAAAATGAAAAAGAATAAAATCCTTTCCCTCACGCTCCTCGGTTCCCTCCTTTCGATCTCTGGAGCGGAAGCTTCACGAAGTTTCGATAACATTATCCGCCCATTCCAGTCGGCCCGGTCTTCGGGCATGGGGGGCGTTCGTTATACGACCGGTCTTTACGAAGAGAACTTCTTCGCGAACCCGGCCCGCATGGCGGATAATAAAAAATGGCGTCTCGACATCATTAATATGCTCGTCGAGTTAAACAGTGGATCCATCCGGAACGTAGGAAAACTCACGAAGTCTGGCGATAAAATCGAGAACCTGGCAGAAACCGCGGGAACGAATAACCACGTCCGAATCCAAACCGTGATCCCGGCGTTTTATACCCCGCATTTTTTCGCCGAGCGAAACTCATTCGCCGTCGGACTAGTCCAAAGCACCCAAGCCGATATCAGTCTTCGGAAGAATATGTCGATTGAACCCGACGTCTTCATGGATATCGGTCCGGCCGTCAGCTTTGCCCGGAAATTCGCGGAAGAAGACCGGGTCGCCGTCGGCGTCACCGCGCACTATTCCTACCGGGTCGCGACTCGGGACACCTTCTCGACGATCGACTATATTAAAGGAACGTCCTTTAAATCCGTGAGCGATGTCGCCGGCGAAGGAAACAAGGTCGACTTCGATCTGGGCGCTCGCCATAATATCGCGTGGCGCCCGCACGACTGGGACCTCCAGTCGGCGTTCGCGATTAATAACGTGATCGGATCCGAGTATAAATCCGGCCTCGATCTCATTTCGGGTACGCAACCGACTCCGGTAAAGCAGCCCCGAACCGTAAACGCCGGGGTCGCCGCTCGACGCGATAGCCTCTTCGGACTCGGAGCCACGACGCTCGCTTTCGAAATTCAGGATATCGGCAACAACAGCGGCGGTTCCCTCTTCCGGCTCATCCACTTCGGTGGAGAAATCGCGATGAAGGATACGCTCTTCCTCCGCGCTGGCTTTAACCAGGGTTACCTCTGCGCGGGAGTGGGAATCGACCTACCCGTCTTGAAACTCGATTTCTCGACTTACGGAGAAGAAATGTCGCTGAATACCGGGGGCCAAGAAGACCGCCGATATGCGGCCCGAATCGGGATCGCGCTTTAAGGAAAATGCGAGTCGCCACTTAAGTCATTCTTTTCAATAGCTTAAGCAATACCCGAATCGTAAAGTCAGCTAAGGAAACGCTCCCTCCCCACCGATAAGGTTTATGGGGAAGGAGCGTTTCGCTTATGTGGTCATCTACCAACCAACGGATTAAGGCCCTTATATCGGCAAAAAATCGGGAAAGGGAACGCCTTACCCGCCCGATTCACGTTCGTCGCGCCGACCTCGTACTCAGTTTCCGCTCCGACGACGGCTTCCTCATCGAAGTACCGGCCCGCGCGCTCCTGAATGATTTAACGCCCGATGGATTCTGCGCCTACGCCGTGACCGGCCTCACGCCGAACGTCGAGCTCACGATCCAATTCGAACACCCGAAACCTTTTCGCCTCACGGCGAAGGTCGTCTGGTGCCAGTACCAACCTTCGTCGTCCCACGTGCTGACGACCCAAACTTATCCCTACCGAGTGGGCCTCGCGCTCCTCTGGAAAGACGCGACGATCGAAGCCGAATTTAAAAAATTCTGCGAGAAACTCGGCGACCTCTACGTGAATAAAAAGGGTCTCTTCATCGAAGAAGAATTTACGACTCCGCCCGTGACGGCGGAAACTCCGGTCGCCGCGGCCGCGGTAACGGGCGATCCACTCGCCATCGACGTTCCGGCTCCGAAAGAGTCCGACGAGGGCGCGGCACCTTCCGATGAACAAGTCGCGGCCGAAATGGCAGCGGCGAAAGCCGCCGAAGTCGCCGCGGAAGCCTTAAAGGCCGCAAATCCTCCCGCAGGGACCGTTCCGGATGCGGGAGCATCGACCGAATCGACCGCTTCGGTACTCGACGCCTTAAAAGATTTCGACCCGGCTAAGGCTGCTTAATGAGCGTCACCCGCGGACCTAAAAAAGTGATTCGACGAACGGCCGTCCAGGGTAAAACGAAACCGACCGCCCTGGGTTTCTTCGTCATGGTGATTCTCGCGATTCTCCCCGCTTTTTTCCAAGGCAAGGACGACGAAAACACACCGAACCGCGCGCCCGCGTCCGCCTCCCGCAGCCCGGCGTCGAATGTGGTTAGCCTGAAAGAAAAAGTCGTCATCACGCCGGTAAATCCTCAGGAAACCAATCTCGAGAAAAAAATAACTAAATATGCGCTTCGAATTGACTTCGAAATCGCGTTGAACTCGAAGCTCACGTACGCGGATATTCTCCATTCTTACCGCACGACCGACGAGTCTAATTCCGTTTCGACGCTGCTCGCAGAGCACAAGGATAAGAAAAATCCTCTTCGAAAAGTTCGAACGAAGTCCGAACGAATCGAAGCCGCAGACGGAAAATACTACTTTGAGCTCACCGGATGGGCGGACGGGTGGAAGGTTTTTTATAAGAGCCATTCAAGAACCCTCTGTTCGGAGCGAATGAACTCCTCGGGGAACGTCTGGATCCAGACCTGCGACCTCGACCCAACCACACCGGACGCGACTAAATATATGGACCTCTACCACCAGGTCACGACCTGCGCGAATAAGGGCACCACCGTACTTTGCTCGAATGAATTCAGCGGACTTACGAAAAACGTCCACGTTCCCGGAGTCATTCGGGCATTCATCGGATTTGAAAGCTATTCGGGAAATCAGTCCGCCTACCTCGTCGCCCAGAACCTCACCGACTCGATCTATGCGTTTGCGACCCTATTTGGCTATGCCGCCCCGCTAAAAGACCACGTGAAGGAAGCGATGTCCGAGTACTTCTCGAAAGGACTCACGGGCGGAACACTCCTCGAGCGCCTCGAGGCCGCAAAACCACAGGGAAACTATCCCGACGGGATCTCTAAGGACGATAAAAATCGAGAGGACGAGCGGGTCCTGAACCTCGTCTCGTCCTTCTCTTATTCTACTTTTTAACGAGTGACTTAGAGGCCACCGGCTCCGAAGAGGGTAATAAACTCGTCCCAGTGATTCCGCAACTTCCCCTTCAGGCGTAAAATAGCCTGCGTGTGGAGCTGCGAAACGCGGGACTCGGTCACGTCGAGAACGCGCCCGATTTCCTTCAGGTTCAGATCCTCGTAGTAATAGAGCGAAAGGACGAGGCGCTGCTTTTCCGGAAGGTCATTAATCGCCTCGGAAATCATGCGTTTTAGAGCCGCGTGGTTCACTTCCGAAAACGGCGTCGGACTCTTATAGTTCGATACGTCACTGAATCCGTGGAGTGCCCGCTTATCGGCTTTCGAGAAGTTCTGCACATCGTCGAAAGAGAGCAGGGAAACCGAGCGAACCTGGCTCAGCATCTCGTGGTACTCTTCCTGCGATACGCCTAAATCGGCGCAAACTTCTTCGTCGGTTGCCTGGCGTCCCTTCGTCTGCTCGATCCGGGCGTAACAGCGCTCGAGCGCCTTTGCCTTCTCACGAACCGACCGGGGTACCCAGTCCTGCGCCCGAAGTTCGTCGAGGATCGCTCCCCGAATTCGGAATTCGGCGTAGGTTTTAAATTTATTATCGCGAGTCGCATCGTATTTTTCGATCGCATCCATCAGACCGATCACGCCGCTCGACATGAGATCGTCGAGTTCGATGTTCGTCGGTAGGCGGGCCGCAATCTTCTGCGCGATGTACTTAATCAGCGGAGCATATTCCACGACGAGGCGATCCCGCGTGCTATTTACTGGCGAGAAATCTTCCTTCACGAGGGAAGAAGTCTGAACCGCATCCCGCGCAATTTCTTCTTCGAGTTCTTTCTGCAGCGCTTCTTCACTTTCGGCCGCTGCTTCGAGGACCGCGCCTTCTTCGCCTTCGGTCGCTTCGACTTCCGTCTCCTCGGTTTCGGCTTTCCCGGTAGCGGCTTTAGTTACAGCGGCTTTCGTCGTCGTCGATTTCGCCGCACCCTTCGCGATTTCCTTCGCTAAGATGGCCTTTATCGGGGCTTTCGCCGCCGATTTTAGGGTCTTTGCGGCCGCCGTCTTCATCTTCGCGGAAGATTCGACTTTCTCGGCTTCGGCGCTCTTTTCTTTTTTTGCTGCGCGGAGAGTTTTCTCGATGTTTTTCTCGAGGGTCTTCTCATGCGAGTTTTTTTCCGGGGATTTCTCCGCGGTTTTACTCTTTGCGCTCACTTTAGTGGCCGCCTTTACAGACTCTCTATACTTCTGAATACCGTGATTCAGGCCCATCGACTCACCTTGCCTCTTCCCTGGCTTTTTAACTGGCATACTGCTACCTGCCATCTGGGCTTCCTGCCCCGTTCGGACATTCGCGGGTCCTACTCTGATAGTGTAACAGAAATTTTGAGATCGCGATGCTCTCTCGGATTTTTTCGCCCTTCGAAAGCGCACCGATATAAATTAAATCGATGTCGAGAAAACGACGGCACGTCTCAAAAAGCTGAACAAAAATACGGCGCCCTTCGGATTCGCTCTCCACGCCGCAGATTAAAATGTCCATTTTTTTGACACCTCGGTCCCGGCACTCGTTTTTTACGCGCTGGTAACTGGCGAGGAGGTCCACTTCGTCCCCCGAAAGCACGGTCAGCCGACCCAGAATCTCCGGGCTACCGCCGGAATCAGCGAGTGGCTCACTTTCGTCGCGAATCCGACAGATACCGTGACGTTTTCGGTTTAAAAGCGAGAGTTCGCGTGGCGAAAAGAGTCTTTTACGGCGTACTTCGGGCGCTAAGAACACCGTGATCGCGCGTTCGCTTTTCGGGGCCCGTTTCGCCGTGAAAAACTTCATCATCGAACGTAACGTTTCCGCTTGGTCAGCCATCTCGCGTGATCCTTCTCTTCCGCTAGAGATCCATGATCAGAGCCGCGACTCGTTCGCGACTCGCGTCCTCGAGGTCTTCGGGTACCCGCTGACCGGTCGTGAAATAACTGAGGGGAAGCTTTGATCTTTGCGCGACATTAAAGATGGAACCGAAAAGGGAAGATTCATCGAGCTTCGTCACGGCGAGCGCGGTCGGCTTAAATACCGAAAAACGATTCGCAATATCGTAGAGTTCAAGATCGCGAGTCGAACTCGCCGCGCAGAGATGAATTTGAACCGGAATTTCGAGGGCGCGAATCAGCTCTGCCATTTCCTTTAGACTCGCCTCGTCCCGCTGGGAACGTCCCGTCGTATCGATCAGCACTAAGTCGAGCCCCCGGAAGTCGGCGAGGGCGGCTTGGAGCTCCTCGAGATTCTGCGCCGAACGAAACGGCACATTCAGAATTTTCGCGTAGGTCTGGAGCTGATCAAAAGCCGCAACTTTATAAACGTCGAGATTCACGAGGCCGACGCGCAGATTTTTTTTCAACACCGCGAGACTGGCGAGTTTCGCAAGCGTCGTCGTCTTTCCCACTCCCGTCGGACCGACGAGGGCCGCGCAAAACGGTCCGGCCTCTCCCCGAGATCCCGGAGTCAGATTCTCGAAGGGATTTAGGGTATCGATTGCGCTCATGACTTCGTAGGTAACCTGGTCCAGGACCGCGTCCGGATTCTTAGAATCCGACGGGCCGAGCTCAAACCCGGCCTTTTTTACGAGCCCGAGGGCGTAACGTTTATCGACTCCGTTCATAAGGAGGTGTTCGAAGGCGTCCATGAGAGCGGGATTATCGTGGAGCTGACTCGCAAACGCGTTCCCGCCCGTCCCGGCATCTTCCTGCGCGATCTTCAGCTCTTCAATCATGCGCTTTAGGTGACGAACTTCGTCCTCCAGGTGGGCGGCCGGACCGGGAGAAACCATCGCGCCCTGATTCATCGCCGGCGAGACGTTCACCCGCGGAGCCAGAGCCCGGGCTTCGGTGCGGGGAATGTCGTGGGAGTCGATGTCGGCGTATCGGCGCTCGGTGAGTTTCTTTGGAATCTGAATTCCCGCGGTCTTTCCGGAACTCCGGGCATGGGCACGTTCTACGGATTTCTCGAGGATGTCGGCCTGCTTCGATGCGGAGAGATTCCGAATGGTTTCCTTTCCACCTTCGGAGAGTCTCCGTTCGGAAAATTCGCGCTTCGTCGCCGAACGATCCGAGATGGCTGCCGTCACTTCGACGCTCGTTCCGCCCATCAGGCCGAAGCCTTTTCGATTCCGTTTCGTCTGGAGAATGATCGCTTCGGGACCGAGGTCCCGGCGAATGGCGTCGAGGGCTTCTTGAATCGATGGGGCTTCGAACTTCTTAATTTGCATGTCTCATCCTCTAGATATCTAGCGAGTCGTCCTAACTCGCCTTTAAAACTACCGTACCTAAGCTCTTTACGTTCACGTTCGGGCTAATCTCATTATGGGAAAGCACGATCACTCCCGGAATAAAGCGATCGACGAGCGTTTTTAAATGGTGACGAATCATCGGGCTACAGAGCACGACGGCCGAAGACGTCTGCTGCATCGCCTCGACTACCCACTGATTTAATTCGGCTACGAGGCGTCGCACGAAATCGGGGTCGAGCGAAAGCTGTTGCCCTTGATCCGTTTGAAGAATTCCGCTCGCCACCGCCTCCTCGATCGATCGATCGAGAGTGAGGAGCAGGAGCTCGCCGGTCGGTCCGACGAGTTTCTTCGTTAAGCTTCGGGCCAGCGCGGTCCGAACGTGTTCGGTCAGAAGCTGCGTGTCCTTCTGGGTCGGTGCCGCTTCGGCGAGCGCTTCGAGAATCGTCTTGAGATCCCGGATCGACACTCCCTCGCGCAGCAGGTTTTTTAACACCTTCAGAACCGAGCCCATGGGGAGAAGCGTCGGCACGACGTCTTCCACAACCTTCGGCGCGGTTTGCTTGAGGGCTTCGAGGAGCGTCTGCAGTTCCTGACGTCCGACGAGTTCCTGCGCGTGCGATCGTACGAGTTCCGTTAGATGGGTCGCGATCACCGTCGAAAGGTCCACGACCGTATAACCCGAGAAGGTCGCATCGTCTTTCTGCCGAGCCGTAATCCAGAGGGCATCGAGCCCGAACGCCGGCTCCTTCGTCGGAATACCCGCGATCGGATCGCTGACATTTCCCGGATCCATCGCGAGGAGATGTCCGACCATGAGGGTCCCCTGGCCGATTTGCACGCCCTTCAGGAGTACCTGGTAGTCACCCGGCTTAAGTTCAAGGTTATCGCGGATCCGGAGCGGCGGAACGATGATGCCGTAGTCGAGCGCGAACTGTTTCCGAATATTCGTGATCCGCTCGAGTAAGTCTCCGTTTTGATCGGCGTCGACGATATTAATCAGCCCGTAACCCACTTCGAGTTCGAGGGTATCGACCTGCAGAAGATTCTCGAGTTTTTCCTGACCGGGCTTCGCTTTCTCAAGCGCTGCTTTCGAGGCTTCGGCGGCAGTCGCCTTTTCGAGATCCTTCCCGATCTTCCGCGCGATTCCGTAGAGGCCACCACCCAGTGCCCAAAATGGAATGAGCGGAAGGCCAGGTACAATTCCCATGAAACCCATTACCCCGGCCGACGCGAGGAGCGCCTTCGGGTTCGTGAAAAGCTGTTTCGAAAATTCGGCAGAATAGTTCGTACCACTCGCCGTACGGGTAACGATAATACCGGCCGCGGTAGAAATGATGAGCGCGGGGATCTGGGTAACGAGACCTTCCCCGACGGTGAGGAGGGTGAAAACCTCCGCGGCGTGGGCGATGTCCATACCCTTTTGGAGGGTTCCGATCACGATACCGCCCACGATGTTCACCATGACGATCATGATTCCGGCGATGGCATCTCCGCGGACGAACTTCGAGGCACCGTCCATGGCTCCGTAAAAGTCAGCTTCCTGGGCGATTTCCGCACGGCGACGGCGAGCTTCGCCCTCGTTAATGAGGCCAGCATTTAAATCGGCGTCGATCGCCATCTGCTTACCGGGCATGGCATCTAACGTGAATCGGGCCGCAACTTCGGCGACTCGGCCAGCACCCTTCGTGATAACGATAAAGTTAATGATCACGAGAATCGTAAAGACGACGATTCCGACCGCGTAATTTCCTCCGACCACGAACGTGCCGAATGCCTTAATCACGTCTCCGGCCGCGCCGGTTCCGAGCTCCGCTCCGGTGAGAAGAATTTTCCGGGTCGTCGCGACGTTTAGCGCGAGACGAAAAAGGGTGGTGAGGAGAAGCAGCGAAGGAAAGATCGAGAAGTCGAGCGCGCGCTTCGCGTAAACGGCGGTGAGGAGAAGCAGGAACGCGATGGCGATCGCGAGCGAGAGCATTAAATCGATGAAGAACGGCGGCAGCGGCACGACCATCACCGCGAGGATCCCGACTAAGCCGACGGCTAATCCTAAGTCTGAGTTCCGACTAATTTTCGCGAGAAGACCATCCATGGTTCGTCCTTAGAATTTATTCCGGAGGCGGAAAACGTAGGCCAGAACTTCGGCTACGGCTTGATACAGTGCCCTAGGTATATATTGATTCACTTTTACAGATTTATACAGCGTTCGTGCGAGCGGAACGTTCTCGACCGTCGGCACTCCCGCTTCGACCGCCAAAGCTTTGATCTTTTGAGCGATGAAGTCCGCTCCCTTCGCCACTACTCTCGGCGCCAACATTTTGTCTTTATCGTATTTAACGGCAATCGCGATGTGGGTCGGGTTCGTGATAATCACGTCGGCGGTTTTAACGGCGGCCATCATCCGCTTCCGGGACATCTCGCGCTGGATCGACCTTACGCGCGCCTTAACCTGCGGATTCCCCTCGCGCTCTTTCGCTTCTTCTTTCGCTTCCTGGCGAGTCAGGCGGACTTGTTTTAGCCACTCTTTACGCTGCATCCAGAAGTCCATGAGTGCGAAAACCGCCGCGATCCCGAAAAGCGATAAAAAGATCGTTTTCGAGGAAGCCGAAAGCGAAGCGAGAAACCGCCCCGGGTCCGAAAGCATCTGCTCGGGAGAATTAAAAATCTGGGTCTTCACGAGTAAGTAGGCGGCGTACACCGAGACGACGATCTTAAAGATCATCCGGGCCGAATCCATTACGAAACGCATGCTGAGGAAGCGCATGAGCCCTTTAATGGGGTCGATCTTCTCAAACTTCGGCATGATCGGATCGAAAGAAAGAATACTTCCCACTTGCATGAAGCTTCCGAGGATTCCGAAAACGAATCCGGCCACGCTAATCGGGAGACCCATGAATACGATGAGTTTCAGGCACTTCATGAGCGCGAGATTCAGCGCGGTGCTATCCTTGAAATTCATTTTCGCCGCTTCGTCGACGCGGAACATTTCCCGCATGTATTCGCCGATATCCGTACCGATTTTTGGAGCGAATATCCACAGCGCGGTAGCCGCCGCGAAGAGAGAGATGAGTCCGACGAGTTCTCGGGATTGGGAAACCTGCCCTTTTTCGCGCATTTCATCGATGCGCGTCTGGGAGGCTTCCTCCATTAAGTCGTCTGTGTTTCTGTCTTCTTGGCCTTCGGCCATGGCTCTCTCTCCTTTCCTGGTTTAAAGACGGTTTAAAATTTCACCTACCGACCGGCCATGGCGACGAGCATTCCCTGCATCCAGTCCTCGGTCCGGCCCATCACGTTCGACGCGACCGTTTGGAATTCCGTCGCGGTAAGCATCAGTACGACCAGCCCCGCGAATGCGCTGATTCCGAGCGAAAGAACGAGGACGTTCATCGACGGCATGGTTTTCGAGAATACCCCGAAGGCGACGTTCACGGCGAACATCACGAGCGTAATCGGGGCGCCGAGTTGGATCCCGAACTTCAGCACGGTCCCGGTCATTTCGATCAGTCGGCTCTGCACGAGTGAGTTTAGGCCCGCCTCGCCGATTCCGCAGAACCGGAACGAGTCAAGAGCTCCGTGAAGAAGGAGGTGGTGCCCATCGAGGGCGAGGAAACCGAGCATCGCGATGGCGACCTGAATTTCGGCGACGACCGTCGTCTGAGTTTCATGGTGGGGATCGTAGACGGACGCCATCGCGAATCCCATCATGTTCGAAATTAAGTTCGATCCGATTTGGATCGCATCGAAGACGAGTTTCGCCGTGTAACCTAAAGTGACCCCGACGAGCGCTTCCTGCCCGATCGTACGAATGATTCCCCAAGTCGACTCCGACCAGATCGCCGCGTCTCCGGGGCGTACAAAGCCTTGTTTCACGAGTCCGGGGTAGATCGCCATGGTCGTCGCGACCGAGAGGAGCACCTTTACCGGGGCGGGAATCACTTTATCGCCGAAGACGGGAAGCACGGCGAGCAGAACGCTCACGCGGACGAGGACCGCGAAAAACGTAAAGAACTCTTCCGGAGAAAACTGGAAGAGATCACCCATCTATCGCACCATCTCCGCGAAGTTTCCGAAAATCTGGCTCGAGTAGTTCTGGAGAATCTCGAGCATCCACGGCGCCATGATCACGAGGACGAGAATGATTGCGACCATTTTCGGGATAAACGTGAGGGTCGCTTCGTTAATCTGGGTGATGGCTTGGAGAACCGAGACGATAATCCCGATCACCATCGCCGCGATCAGCATCGGACCCGCGATCAGCATCATTGTCTTCAGAGTTTCACCGCTAATGGACATCACGAGATCTTCAGACATATTCCCCTACTTCCTTAGCCGAAACTTTTAACGAGACTACCGACCACGAGATCCCATCCGTCCACCAGGACGAAGAGGAGGAGTTTAAACGGGAGGGCGATTGCGGTCGGAGGAAGCATCATCATCCCCATCGCCATCAGTACGCTGGCGACGACCATATCGATTACGAGAAACGGAAGGTAAATCATAAATCCGATTTGGAACGCCGTTTTTAGCTCGCTCACCACGAAAGAAGGAATCAGAACGTACGTCGGGACGTCTTCGCGAGTCTGCGGCTTCACTTCTTTTGAAAGCGAGAGAAAGAGCTCGAGATCCTTTTCGCGGGTCTGATTAAACATGAATTCGCGAAGGGGTTTTTCTGCCTTATCAAACGCCGTCTTCTGGTCGATCTTCTCCGACATATACGGCTCGATCGCGTTCGTGGAAATTTCTTTGAAAGCGGGAGCCATCACAAAAAACGAGAGAAAGAGAGAAAGGCCAACGATCAGCTGGTTCGGAGGCATCTGCTGCGTTCCGAGCGCCTGCCTTAGGAACGAGAGCACGACGACGATTCGGGTAAACGAGGTCATCATGATGAGAATCGCCGGAGCGAGCGTCAGCACGGTGAGCATCATGAGGATTCGGAGTACGGCTACCGTGTCGGCAGGTTTTCCACCGTTTCCGAAGGAAAGGGAAAGATTGGGGAGGGCGATCCCACTCCCTCCACCCGGAACGTACGCCGGGGCGGTCCCGGTATCGGCGGCGTAGGCCGCGCCCGCGAAAATCACGAATCCCAGGATGGAAAGCGCGACGGCACGGCGGGGAGTCAATTTAGGGAACTTAAAAATCATAGCTGTTTCATTCCTTGGACGCGGTCTTTAATCTGGGCACGAATGCTGGGCTTCACGCTCGGTTCGGCAAGGGCCGCCGCGAGGGCGGGCGAGAAGGCCGGTCCCCCGGCTGCAGTCGCGCCCGTCCCGTTTGCATGACTTCCGGTCTGGGTCGATTGGTAAGCAGTGGCAGCCGCATTCGCACGAGGAGCCGAAATGGGTTTTGGTTTCGCGAGGCCGAGGGCGGCGGCGGCGATATCCCCTAGGTTTGCGCGAGGACCGGCTTTCGCCGCTAAGTTTGGAGTCGCGACGGGCGTTTCATTCTCGAATTTCTTTAAGCTCGCGGCGAAGTCATTAATCTCAACATTCTCGTCGGCTTCGCCGTCCTCGCCCGCTTTAAATTCGGTGATGAGATTAACGGCATCGTTCGTCATTCCTAGAACGAGCATCCGGTCCTGGACGCGAACCACGACGATCGAGCGTTTCGGAGCGAGGTGGTGGGTGGCGACTACTTCGATCATCGCTTTCCCGTTACCGGCTCCCGAGAGTTTACTCAGGAATCCGCCGATTCCTTTCGTCTTCAGAGAAGACTTATCCCCCGCCTTTAGACGTTTTAAGAACATCACAAAGAGTCCGAAGAGTCCGAGCACGAAGAGCATGACGCCGATCGAACGGAACGGACTCGGAAGTGACTTACCGGATGTGAGGCTTTCTTTTCCGGATTTCGTGGTGACCGTGGCCGCGGCGAGACGGCGCTCACTCGACTTATCCGCTTTATCCGACTTCTCAGACTTATCCGCTTTTTCGGGGTTCTTTTCCACGGACTTTTCGGTAGCGGCTTCCGCACGATCCGACGCCGTAATACGGTCAAACAGTCCCTTCTTTTCACTCTCGGCGGATGCGGTAACCGGCGCCGGGGCCGGCTTCGCTACTTCAATAGACTTCTCCGGAGTAGAAACCGTACGGAGGGCGGAGGAAGCAGCGGTCGGGACTTGATCCGTTTTCACGTTCGAGATTTTTATCGTGACGATCTTACCCACGATCTTTACCTGAAGGCGATTCGCGTAGCTAGCCGCATCTCCCCTTACGGTGAATCGTGCCCGGACGAGGGAGGGCGCGTACTGATAAGCGAAAACTTTCGTCAGATCCGAGCCGGAAACCATCGAAACTTTCGCCGGGTAGACCGAGGTATTCGTAAGCGATAGCTGGATGTTATCTCGAACGAATTCGGTTTTTACCTGCGAGGTTTCTACTTTTCCGTCGAAAAGGAGTTCGATCTGATTTCCGTCGACGATATTCACCTTCTTCAGGTTCACCGCCGCTTCGGCGCTCACCACGCCCGCCGAAATACCAATCGCTACCGCCGTAATAAATGAAAGTCCTGAACGCATCCTTGCTTCCTTCTGTCCGCTCCATCCTGGATCGGACTCATCTTACTACCGGTCTAAAGTCAGTTCGAAACCCAATTAAATTCTAGGAGACTACTTCAGTTGCTCAATCCGCTCGACGGGACTGATGATATCCGTGAGTCGAATTCCGAATTTTTCGTTCACGACGACGACTTCACCGCGGGCGATGAGTTTATCATTCACGAGAACTTCGAGTGGCTCTCCGGCGAACTTCGTGAGTTCGACGACCGAACCCTGGGCGAGCTGGAGGATTTCCCGAACGGCCATCCGTGAACGGCCGAGTTCGACCGTCAGTTTCAGTGGCACATCGAGGATAAAATCGAGGGACTGGACCGGGGGTTGAGGGCCACGGTTTGCATTTGGATTCTGAAGATTTTGCGCGGTATCGGTCATCGTCTTACTCCTTGGTTATTCTTCAATTTCGCGGGTGAGCTGGATCGCCCGATTTCCTCGGGAAACCCCGAAGAAGCACTTAAATTTCGAAACATCTTCAATCAGAA
>JANXTV010000014.1 GCA_025352185.1 Oligoflexia bacterium | reverse complement strand
GTCTGATTTCGAGGTCCTTGCGAAGCATCCCGGCTGTCCCCCCGAGTGCCGCGCTTGTCATTATAAAGACCTCGATTACCCGGCGCAGCTGGCCCGGAAACAAACGTGGGCCGAGTCGCGTCTCGGCGAAAATCTTCCGGCGGTGATTCCCGCGCCGTTAGCGGAGCGGATAGGAAACCGATCGAAAAGTTGGATGCGGAGTTCGTTCGTGAATGGCGAGCTCTCCTTCGGGATGATTCGTGCAAAGCGAATCGGAGATGCATGGGGCCGAGAATTCATTTCTTGGAACGAATGCCCGCAGCATCATCCGGCTATTACGGAAATGCTCCGCCACCTCCGGCGGATTCTTCCCGATCAATACCCCGAGTTCGCGGAAAAAAACTTACTCGGCGTTTGGGTCGGCCTCCCGCACCTCGTATTCGTCGCTACCTCACCAATGCCCGGCGGCTTCCGCGCGGTTCCGTGGGAATCCATACTGGTCTCGCCCTTTAACCGAGTTTGGTTTCACGAGACGTCGCAGGTCGGGAAAAAAATATTCGGAGCGAAACCCATCGAATCGGTTTTCGGTCCTCCATCCCAGGATCTCCATCCAATCCGCGCATTTCGGCAGGTCGCCGGTACGCTCCTCGAAGCGGCGCGAAATCGAGCCGTGACCGCGCTCCTTCAGGGCCACCCGAAAATGATTCTCGATCTCTACTGCGGAAGTGGTGAAATCGCACTACGGATTCCCCGGGCGATAGGGTGGCTCGGGATTGAACATGCGAAGGAAGCCGTGCTCTTCGCCCGTACCCTGCGTTCGGGATCGGATGCGGTCCACTCGGTTTTCGAGGGGGCGGTCGAGAAGCGCCTCCGGGATCCTCGGGTCTTATCGCTGATTCATACCCCTTACTCGCTCTATATTAATCCGCCCCGCCCGGGTTTAGGCGCCGACGCTAAAGTGGGACTCGCCGAACTCTTTAAAACCAAGCGACCCGGTAGAATTGCGTACCTCTCCTGCAGTGCTTCGAGCCTCGATCGGGACCTGGAGTTTTTTACCCAGTCCGGATTCGAAGTGGAGTCGATCCAGTCTTACGATTTCTTTCCGCAGACCGAACACTTCGAGACACTCGTGATTCTCCGTCCGGTCCTACCGAATTCCTAACGAACTCCTCGCCGTCTCTCCATAAAGGAATGCCCCCGGAAGGAATAGTATAGAGAGTGTGGGCACGGCCACGTGGCATTTTAATGGCGCCTATTTTCTTAACTTTTGGGCGCTCGCTACCGAAAGGAATGAGATAGGTCATCTTCACATGGAGTGGAGATTCGAAACTCAAATGGAGTTGTTATGAAAGTCTCGTCATTCCTCCTTCTCTTCATTCTCACCGTCCTTCCGAGTTCGGCCCACGCAAAGCGAATCCTCTTCGCTTCCCAGTTCTCCCTGATTCCGGAGAGCGCGGCCCATCTGACCTTCGGAAAAGATTCCCAGGCGGCCCTCGACCCTAAATCAATTAAAGTGCTCATTTGGAATTTAAAGAAGGGCCAGCAGAAAGGGCTCGATCGTGATTTACCGGAGTACGGAAAAGACCGCGATCTACTCATGTTATCGGAAGGATATTTAAGTCCGGCCGTAAAGGGGATTTTCGATTCATTCGACGGCATCCACTGGGATATGGGCGTCTCGTTTCTTTATAAGAAGGATCATAATTACGAAACCGGCACGCTGATTGGCTCGCGGGTCGCCCCGACTTGGGTGAAGGTCCGGCATACCGTAGACTTCGAACCTTTTATCCATACGCCGAAGGCGCTTACGTTTGCCCGAATCCCGATTCAAGGAAGTACGAAAGAACTCCTCGCGATTTCCATCCACGCCATTAACATGGTCGTACCTGCAGCGTTCAAGCGCGAAATCGAGATGGCAAAGGAAGAAATCATTAAGCACGACGGCCCGGTAATCTTCGCAGGAGATTTTAATACAAACCTTAAAACGAAGGTGAAGTACCTCATGAAGACGCTCGGGAATCTTGGAATGCAGTCGGTTGAATTCCGAAATGACGATCGTAACCGCGTGTTCGGAAATCCGATCGACTATACTTTCATTCGTGGACTCCACACCAAGGACTCCGAAGTTCTCGGGAAATTGAATTCTTCCGACCATAAAGCAATGCTCGTCGAACTTGCCGTCGACTAACGGGATCCGCAGAAACAAAGATGAAGTGTAATCCCTTCCTTACCCGTATGACGGCTTTCCTGCTGATCCTCGCCCTCGCAGGTTCGGGATGTGCTTCGCCGTCATCGGCGAAAATAGACCGAGCACCGAGTCGCGCTCCAGTACCTGAGGACCCCGAGATATATCGGTATCACGGACTCCTCGCCGCACCGCCACTGCAGTACCTCCTCACGTTCGTGGCAAGAAAAGGTCTGAAGATTTACCTAAAACGAATTCCGCTCGAAACGGACGTGCGTGATCGGCTCTACCAGAATATCGAATCCGATAAGTTTGCCAAGTTTTTCGTCCCGTTCGTACTCGCCGCTAAGGATCTCTACGTTGCGGCGAAAAAAATGCGGAAAAATAACTTTCGGAAACACATCCTCGGCCGCTATCCGGAACGGAACGGCGTCGGGGGACTTAGTCATTCTCTTTTCCAGTATCCGGACACGGATGTCATTTCGACCGGGGAAAGTAACACTCGAGACGACGCCATCGAAGGAGACGAGCGGGACGAAACGGGCGAGCGCGATCCAGATAAAAAAACTTCGGTGGATAACTCCCACGACGCCATGATGATCGCGAGCGCGATTACGATTCTCGATGCCGTATTTCTACAAAATCCGGAATTCTCACTAGGACAACCGCCAAAACGGGATGATGCCACGGTGGCGAGGGTAGTCCCCGCGACGCTTCGTTTAATTGAGAGCTTAAAAGCTACGACCGAGGTCACCAGTCCGGCGTATTCGGCAATTGAATCGATGGGTTCAAATCCGGCACGAGTCCGCGCGACCGCGGCGGTCCTGATCGATGTCGTTCATTTTTTCGCGTACAAGCACTACCAAATGTTTGCCGGAAGGTATCTCCGAAAAATCGAGATGCGAAAGCGGCTCGGCGAGGAGTTCACGAAGGATCCACGTGCCCTCGGAATACGACTTGCGAAAGAAGCGAAAGAACGAAAATTTGCGGTGCAGATCATGGTCGATGGCCTGCAGGGGCACCTTATCGAGGCCCTGGTGAACGGAAAGTCTTCGAGTCCTTTTCTTAAGGCAATTCACCGGGAAAAAATGGAACGTGAATCTTACCGGCCGCAAAAAATTCCATACCGGCTACTTCCGGATACGCAAGATGACTTTTTCGAAGCTTTCATGACCCACGGCGGATATCGG
>JANXTV010000008.1 GCA_025352185.1 Oligoflexia bacterium | reverse complement strand
TACCGAGCACGTCATGCGCGCCGTTTCCGATCGACTGCGCGCCGACGGCGGACACGCCTTAAAGTTCGGGTCCCTCACCTGCCAGAAAGTTTCGAACTGGGCCGCGGTCGAATCCGCGGTCGCGCGACTCGGTCCACAGAGCTACGAAAAAATCCTCGTCCTGCAGTTTTCCCACGGTTCGATCGGCGGCGACGTCGATGCGGATGGCACTCCAAAAAACGAGTTGAACGTCGGGGCGGGCTCCATCCTTTCGGTTATGAATCGAATCGGGAAAACTCATCCGCTCGCGACGATTTCTAATTCCTGCTACGGGAGCGATCTCCTCGCTCGGAAACTCATTCAGGATGAAGCAAATCCCGAAAATCCCGCGATTGACCGGGTATGTATGATCCAAGCTCCGGCCTTCGGAAGGATGGCAGCCATGGCCCCCTCCGATTTCTCCACTCTATTTTCGGACCTCGACCACTTTAATCCTGAATCGACCTCGATCCTCGACTTCTACCGTAAAACCACATCTCCATGGTTACTCGCGAATATTTCCGCGACTCCGTGGAGCGAGACGGGGTCCGTTCCGAAACTCGCGCGGGCATTCCGCGTGAATCCGAAAACTCTCGCCGAAAAAGATTCGCTCTGGTTTCACTTCGCCGAAGGAGACGGAAATCACGAACCGGCTTGCCGGAGTTTCGAATTCCTCGCCGATTTCCGATCCGCGCTCACGGTGACGGGCGACCCCGAGTCTAAAACTCCCGAACACCTGATCTCCTCGAAGTCCCTCGATATCGCGACGGGAGATCACCGCGATTTCGCCGCCTCTAACGAGAAAAACCGATGCGAAGATTCTACCTATACTCGCCTCTACCGGAAACTCCTCGACCAGACGAACGCCTTAAGCGAGGTCTCGGATATGGCGCTCCTTTTCGATGCGAACGCGATCGAACCGACGGACTTCGAAATCGGGAACGGCCCCTTTCAGATCCTCTTCTCCGTGTGGTCGCATCGGGTCACCGATTCGATTTCGAGGAGCTTATCCGAAAACGGCGCAACGCGCGCTTGGAAGTCGCGACTCGACGAACGCCGTTACCGCGCGTGCGAGAACTGGTAAACGCTAAGGAAGCGACGGCAGCGGAGGCGTGACGACTTCTTCCACGACTTCCGGTCTTAGGTGCGAAAACTTTTGCTGAATGACTTCCTGGATAATTCGAACGCCCTCATTCCACTCCGAATGGATCGGATCGAGGTAATACGGAAGGCGCTCCTGCATGGGGAGAGCACTCACTTTTCCCGGTAGTGGATAAACCCGAATTTTTTCCTGCCGAAGTCCCGATTGCTTCACGAGCTTCTTAAAAGTCAGTACTGATGAAAAGAGTTCGAACTTATCGAACTTCATTCCGTTAAAATTTGGGCAAGCAGTGCGGAGGCCGCGCAACAGGGAGTGATTACAGTTATTCTGTAAAAACGAAAATGGCTGATTATCTCCCTTTTCCACTTCTACCTTCCTCATCCATTCCATCAATGCGGACTTTTCGATGGACAGTGGAACGCCTAAGCTAAACGGAAATTCGCTTTCCCGCGAAGCGTCCGCCGCCTTCCGTTTCAGAAATGGATTATTATAAAGGTAAGCGCGCGCATTTCTTTGACCTTCGTCGTAAACTTGCCACCCTTTATTCGTGAATTCGTAAATCGTGTCCCCCACGCGCACGGCGGAATGGCCCGTGTATCCGTAAAGCGGCAGGAAAAGCCATTCGATCGGCACCATTTCCTCGGGACCCGCATTCTCGATGATCTCGGCGTCGGCCGCGAAGGCCTTCTCCGCCGGAGACCTTCCGAGTACTTCGAACTTCTGGGTCGCCCCATTTTTCCAGTTTACTTCGAATTCTTTAGCGGGGACCGGGTTCTTCGGGACGTAAAATATGGGGAAGTCATGGGTCTTCACTACCCCCACTCGAACGGCGTCCACGGTCCCGGACGTCAGTCCCGTCACTCCTTCCTGAGTATTTAGATCTCGCCAGGACTTCCCGTTAAATATCTCGAAGTAGGGATCGACGACAACCCATTCGGAATCGCGAAGTACGAGATTCATTTGGTGATCCTCGACGGTACGGACCCCCCGCACCATTCTCCAAACTTCCGCGTAGCGAATCTTCGATTTTATATCGGCCGCATCGAGCAGAATTTTAGTGAGGAGTGCATTTTCTCGGCAGACGCCCGCGCCCCCTTTTAAGTAGCTGCTGAATGCGACGGGAGTGCCGGCGAATAGCGACTTCGCATTCGTTGCGAGATATGTTTTAGAGGTATAGGAACGGGTCGGAAATGCTTCCTGAACTCTCGCAATGACCCACGATATTTTTTCTTCTCGAGAGATTCCGCCTAGGCCCTTCGCGGCATCGATCAGGGACTTTATTTCCGGACGATCTAAATCAACTCGGTAATGGGGCTGGAATCCGCCCTTGTGGACACTTCCTTCGACCAGAGTTCCGTTAGGGATCAAATTCGGATCGATCGTCTCTGAATAAGAAATACCTTCGTGACGAAAACTTTTCGCCGCCGGAAATTCGCCTCCCCCTAAAAATTGCGTCGTCGAATGGAATAGCCGGGTGCATGCGCGAAAGAAAATTCCGGCCGAAGCCGGAGTCGCACTGGTTGTCGCCACGACCAGCAAGACTGGCAGGAATAGGCGACGCGAATAAGTTGTGAGTCCCGAAACCATTCAGCTTTCCTCGGCTACTTATCGACTTATTTTCATGTCCCCTTTACCGAACAAATTCTCGGCGATGGGTTTTACGATGGATATTTGACGCGAAAGAGTCGCCTACAGGCGTACGTCCGTCGCGAGCGGGAGTTCGCGGCAACCGTCCGCGGCCGAACGGTACGCGGTCGTGATCAGTTGGATGCAAAGGTAGGATTCCTTCGCTTCCTTTCCGACCCATTCCCCCTTCGAGATACACTCCGCAAACTGGTCGAACATGGAGTTAAACCAAGACACGTGAGAGGCATCCATCCAGTTCGACTGGATCACTTGCTTCTCGACGTTCCATTTTACGGCACCTTGGGCGACGTCCGGTCCACCGGTCGATTCCATCACCGCGAGTTGGAGATCATCGTCGTCGACGGTGATGGCTCCCCGGTCGCCTTGAACGGTATAGATTACTTTCCGCACACCCGCGGTCCACGTGAGGTGTGCGTGGGCGACGCCGGTCGGGAAAGTGAGGACGCATGAAAAGTTATCTTCGGTGTCGTACTGAGAAAGATTCGTCATCTTCGCCGTGACCGCGGTGGGATACGCCCCGAGCCAGTCGAAGGTGAGGTAGAAAGTATGTGACCCGTGGTCCATCGCAATTCCGCCGCCCGAGTACTTTTTCTCGCGGCGCCAGTTCGTATTCCACTCGGTAACGCCCTTCGCGTGAGTATTCCGGTAGGTCGATAAAGTAAGCGAAGTGACCTTACCGATTCTTCCGCTCGCGATGATCTCGCGAATCGTTTTCACGACGGGAGCGTGCTTATAATTATGGCAGGGAAATATTACGCGCTTCGATTCCTGCGCGTGTTTTAAAAGCGACGCCGCTTCATCTAAGGTCGTCGTGAGGGGTTTCTCACAGAGGACGTGCAGCCCGGCATCGAAAGCGGCATGCGCGATCCTAGCGTGATCGCACGGCGGGGTTGAGATATCGACGAAGTCGAGGTTCCCCTTTTCCTTCGCCAGTAAAGATTCGTAGTCTGAATAAACCCGTACTCCCGGAAGAACCCGCGCGGCTTCCGCGCGTCGGCCTTCGGAAATATCCGCCACGGCGACGATCTCAACATCGCCCTTCGATTTTGCGCGCTCGAGGTAAGCCGGGATGTGCCCCTTCCCCGAAATGAATCCATAGCCAATCACGGCTCCGCGAAGTTTCTTCCCTGGGTTTAAAGTCGACATACCCGTGTGTTACTCCGATTTTACGCCATTTTCATTCGTTTTCGGCGAGGGTCGCGGTAGGGTTTCCCCATGAACGCAGAGTTTGAAAAGACGACGATTCCGAACCGTGTCGAACCCCATTCGACGACTGAAATGCGGATGGACTGGTCGAACGGCGCCTCGTTCGCCGTGCCCTATTTTGAGCTGCGATTTTATTGCCCGTGCGCGAATTGCGTGGACGAGCACACGGGTAAACGCACCTTAAAGCGGGAAGACTTAATGGGAGACGTTCGGCCCACCGGCGTGAACGCGATAGGACGTTACGCCCTTCAGCTCCTCTGGTCGGATAAGCACACGACGGGGATGTACCCGTTTAATCTGCTTTATTCGATTTGCTTGGAGAAGGGACTGCGGCTGGCGTAGCTGCGGTTTCGCTCTTCGCGGGAGTCGTAGAACCGGCGGTCGGCGAAGCATCAGGTGCGGTGGCCTTTACGTCGGAGCCTGAGCTCGAGCCAGAACTCGGCGGCGGAGCGGAGCTCTTCTTATAGTCGGTGGTGTACCACCCGGTCCCCTTCAGCGCGAAGGACGACTTCGAAATGAGTTTCGAGAGCGTACCCTTTGATCCACATTTTTCACAGTCCACGAGCGGGGCATCGGAAAATTTCTGCATCTCCTCGATCACGATTTCGCACTGGGAACAGCGGTATTCATACATCGGCATATTCGGTTCCGTTTCCAATCCTAGGTATGGGTGTGCGGAAAGAGCATGAGAATCACTCCCATTGCCGCGACACCGAGACCGGTGATCAGATCACCGTGATGCTCGAATAGAGGGTGGTCGAGTTTAATAATTCCGTGGGAAACGAGCAGACTCCCGCCAATCATCGCGATGAGTACCCCAATCGAGAAGGCCACCATACTCGCGAACAGCACGGCCGTACCCATTCCAATCGCCGTCGCAAAAACGGGTAAGACCGCAAAACAGGGGGAAAAACCTAAGCTGAATAGAAAGAGGTACGGCGCCTTATTCGCTTTCTTCGGGTCGGGACCGTGATGTTCATGTCCGTGACAATGGCGGTGCTGAAAACGAGAATAGACTGCGTAGGTGAGCCCGAAGACGACGAGAATAATTCCCGCATGTTCCTCGACCTCGTGGAGATGGGGCCCGAAAAACGAATGGCCCACGATCGCTCCGATGATCCCCAGTCCGAGGGAAACGAAGATGTGTCCGCTCGCCGCAACGAGGGCGGCAAAAGCCGCGTGCGCGAGATCCCATTTCCGTGCCTTCACCATCAACACGACGGGGAGCCAGTGCCCCGGAGATAACGAATGGACTAAGCCGACAAACGCGGCGGAAAGGGCAAGGAGCATGGCGTTCTTTCTAAGGGC
>JANXTV010000532.1 GCA_025352185.1 Oligoflexia bacterium | reverse complement strand
CATGGTGGAACAGCTCCTGATTCTCGCGCGCCTCGAATCGAGTCAGTCGGGTGGAATCGAATTTCATCCGACCCGGGTCGACGAACTTGCGATCGAAGTGATCTCCCGGATGGAAAAGCACGCGACGATCACGAAGAAGCGCGCAAAGCTTACCTTCCGGTTCGAAGGCGATGAAAACGCCGACTATACGGTGTCGGGAGATTTCGATCTCATTCGTACGCTCATGGAATCGCTCATCGATAATGCTCTAAAATACACGCGGGACGATACGACGGTCGCCGTGGAGGCGAGGGACCACGGCGCCACGATCGAGTTTCGGGTGACCGACCAGGGTGAAGGCTTCGGACCTGAAGAAAAGGACCGGGTCTTTGGGCGATTCTGGCGTTCCCAGAAAGTGGAGAATTCCGCAGTGAAGGGGTCGGGATTAGGTCTTTCGATTGTGAAAAAAATCGCGGATGTCCACCACGCGAGGATCGATGTGAATACGACGCCCGGAGTCGGAAGTCAGTTCTCCGTCTTTTTCCCGAAAGAATCGTCGACCTAACCATACGCCGACTCGAAACTGGGGCGGATTTCGGCTAGATTCGAGCGGTCATGAAGAAAAATTACCTGCTTTCCCCCGGCCCGACCCCGGTTCCCGAACGCGTTGCGGCCATCCTCGGTCAGCCGATCCCGCATCACCGCACGCCCGAGTTTGAAAAAATCTTTGCCGAGGTTCGCGAAAACCTCCGCTGGATTTTCCAAACGAAGCAGGAAGTGATCATGCTCACTGCGACCGGCACGGGCGCGATGGATGCCGCCGTGGCGAACCTCTTTCGCCGGGGTGATAAAATTATCACGATTAATGGCGGTAAATTCGGCGAACGCTGGACTAAAATCGGCCAAGCATTCGAACTCGGTGTGCTCGAAATTAAACTCCCCCCCGGTGAAGCGCTCGACCCGGCGGTCCTGCGCGCCCTCTGCGCGGAACACCCCGACGCGAAAGCGATCCATTTCCAAGCATCTGAAACGTCTACCGGCTGCCAAATGCCGGTGAAGGCGATCGTCGATATTGCGAAGCATTTTAATATGCTCTCCGTCTGTGATGCGATCACCGCACTCGGCGTCTTCAACCTGCCGATGGACGAATGGGGTATCGACGTACTGATTACCGGTTCCCAGAAGGCGATGATGATTCCTCCCGGCCTCGCCTTCATTGCGCTTTCGGACCGCGCCTGGGCCGCCACGAAGAGTGCAAACCTCCCGAAATTTTATTTTGACCTCCCGAAAGAACTCGCGGCCCATAAAACGAATCAGACCGCTTGGACGCCCGCCATTTCGCTCATTATGGGATTGAACGAATCCCTCCGTATGATGAAAGAAGAGGGAATCGACGCCCTCTTCGCTCGCCACGCGCTCCTCGCCGAAGCGACGCGGAACGCGGTGAAGGCCCTCGGTCTCGAGATTCTTTCTAAAAAATCACCGTCGAATGCGGTTACGGCCGTCCTCGTTCCGCCCTCCCTAAAGGACGGAAAAAAAATTCCGAAACTCATGCGCGACACTTACGGAGTAACGATCGCCGGGGGGCAGGATGAACTTGAAGGAAAGATCTTTCGCCTTTCGCACTTCGGGTACTGCGGCCATTTCGACATCACCACCGGAATTTCCTGCCTAGAACTCGTATTAGCCGAACTCGGCCACCCCGTGACTTTCGGCACGGGCGTCGGGGCGGCCCTGAAAACTTTCGCTCACGCGGGTAAAAAACCGTGAAGACGAAGATTCTCGTCACCGACGGAATCGCGAAGGAAGGCATCGAACTCCTGAAAACTCATCCGAACTTTGAACTCGAAGTTCGGACTGCGACCACCCGGGACGAACTGCTGAAAATAATTCATGGCTACGACGCCGTCGTCTGTCGCTCGACTTCGGTGATCGACGCCGAAATCATTGATAAAGCGCCGAGATTAAAACTCATCGTCGCTTCGGGTGCGGGATACGATAACATCGACGTGAAAACTGCGACGGCGAGAAATATCCCCGTTTTAAACTGCCCGACCGCGAACTCGCTTTCCGCCGCCGAACAGACGATCGGACTCATGTTTTCGCTAGCGCGTTCGATTCCGCAGAGCCACGCGCTGATTCGCGCGGGAAAATGGGAGCGAGGACCGGCGTTCACCGGGAGTGAACTCCACGGAAAGGTGCTCGGGATTATCGGCCTCGGAAATATCGGGAAGATCGTCGCGGAAAAGGCGATGGCGCTGGGAATGCTCGTGCTCGGGTATGACACCGCGATTTCGTCCCTCTCGTTCCTCCCCGAAAAATTTAAGTACCTCGAAATGCGCTTTAAGCTCTGTGCGAGTATGGACGAGGTCCTCGCCGGTTCGGACTGGGTAACGCTCCATATTCCGAAGGAAACGCGGAATCTGAATCTTTTGAACGTCGAATCCATCGCGAAGATGCAAAAGGGTTCATTTCTCGTGAATGCGTCCCGCGGTGGGATCATCGATGAGGGTGCGCTCCTCGCGGCACTCGAGTCGGGCCACCTCCAGGGTGCCGCAACCGACGTCTTTACCAACGAACCTCCTCATTTCGAATCGAAAACGGTTCGGGGCTTACTCGATCATCCCCGCTTCGTGGCTACGGCCCACCTCGGCGGCGCGACCCGTGAAGCGAAGGAACGAATCGGTGCCCAAGTCGCTACCCAAATCCTCGCATTCTTTAATGAAGGCGCAAAAATCGGAGTGGTTCACTAATGAAGAATGTCGTGATCGTCGGGGCCCAGTGGGGCGATGAAGGAAAAGGTAAAGTCGTCGATCTCTATTCCGCGAAGGCCGAATACATCGTTCGTTACCAGGGTGGAAACAATGCGGGCCATACGCTCGTCGTAAACGGGAAGAAGACCGTTCTCCACCTCATTCCGAGCGGCATCCTCCACGCGGATAAAGTCTGCCTAATCGCGAACGGCGTCGTATTCGATCCCGAAGTCTTTTTTAAAGAAATTGATTCGCTCCTCTCGAGTGGCGCGATCACGAATGCCCCGTACGAGCGCGTCCGGGTAAGCGACCGTGCGCACGTGATTCTTCCCTACCACTGCGCGCTGGATGCGGCCCGCGAAACGAAGGCCGCCGGCGGGAAACTCGGCACGACCGTGCGCGGGATCGGTCCCGCATACGAAGATAAAGTATCCCGGCGGGGAATCCGCGTCGGCGACCTGCTCGACCCGAAAACCTTGAAAGAAAAACTTCGGCACGCGATCGAAGAAAAGAATGTTCTCATGGCGGGACTCTACGGCGGTAGCCCGGTGGATCTCGAATCGCTGTTTGAAAGCTGCGTGAAGCTTGGCGAAAAGCTCCGTCCCTACGTCGCCGACGTAAAATCCGTACTCATGACCGCGCTCGCGCATAAACGCGCCATCCTCTTCGAAGGGGCGCAGGGCACCCTACTCGATATCGACCACGGGACCTATCCCTTCGTCACTTCTTCGAATACGATCGCCGGCGGCGCCCTGACCGGGTCCGGAGTCGGCGAAGGCGCGATCGGGTCGGTCGTCGGAATTATGAAGGCGTACCTAACCCGAGTGGGTTCGGGACCTTTCCCCACCGAGATTGAAGAAACGGAACCTGAACTCGCGGAGAAAATTCGCACGATCGGTGCCGAATTTGGGGCCACGACCGGACGGAAACGCCGAATCGGATGGCTCGATCTCGTGGCGTTAAAGTACGCCGTCGAAGTGAACGGTTTAACGGGTCTCGCTCTGATGAAAGCCGACGTTTTAAACGGACTCGAATTCCTCCGAATCTGCACGAGCTACTCCCTCGGCGGAAATACGATCTACGATCTTCCCTCCCGCGCGGAAGATCTGGCGCGCATCGAACCGAACTACGAAATCTATCCGTGCTGGCCAGATTACGACGCGAAGAAAGTCGAAGAGTTTGGTGATTTGCCCGAGGAACTCCGCGGCTACATTCGAAAAATCGAAGACTTCACGGGTGTTCCGGTCGTGCTGCTCTCCGTAGGTCCTGGCCGAGAAGAAACACTCGAACTCAGTGATCCCTTTACCGAAGTCGGCAAGGTCCACTAAGTCTTCAGAATAATAGCGATTTTTAACGCGCATTAATGCGGCGCAAGAGTAAAATTCTCGCTCGCACGGGACCGCGGCTTTCTAAAGTTCGCCCGAAATGAAAATCGTCGACGCTCGAGAAATTGACCGTTGCAGTCACCCCAGCGGTTAGGTAGATACAATCGATCTTCTAGTTTCAAGGTTTTGAAATTTGTTGAGTTTTGGTGAGAGCCTATAGCTCAGTTGGTAGAGCAGTACACTTTTAATGTACGGGTCGATGGTTCGAGTCCATCTGGGCTCACCATTTTTCAACAAATCCTAAACCGAGTCCCACATGAAATCTCCGGACGGAAACGAAGCATCTAAAAATCGTGAATCTCTCGATCTCCTCGATCAGAAAATTCGCGGCCGTATTCAAAAATACGACGAGGTCCCCGTCGTCTACGCTAACTTCTGGTCGAAGCTCCTTTTCGGACGCGCATTTAAGCTCCAGTTTCCCATTCCTATTCCGCAGCCCGAGTGGATGAAGTCCGCCTTGGGTTTCCTCGAACGGAAACTCACGCCCCCGAATCTCGACGCGACGAAGATCGATCGCCCCATTTTCGTCATCGGGCTTCCGAGATCGGGAACCACCCTTCTCCACTACCTCCTCTCCGCCCACCCAAAATCCGCGTACATTAATAACGTGATGAATACGCTCCCCGATTCGATCCTCGCGATCGAACGGGTGCGGAGCTTTCTCAAGCTGAATATCTCGGGAGATCGCCACCTCCGGGATTCGATCGAAGTTGATTTTACCTCTCCGTCCGAACCGATCATGGCGTGGCAGATCTGGACGCGGCAGGATCTCTACGATCTAAACTTCAAAAAACTCTCCGCCGCGGGCCTGGGACCTAAAGCCGTCGACCGCATTAAAACCGACGTTCGGAAAGTGCTACTCGCCTCGAAGCTCGAGGGTTCCCGCTTCGTTTGTAAGTACCCGTACTTCTCGATGCAGATGCCGCTTCTCCAAGAACTCTTTCCCGACGCAAAGTTCGTCCATATCGTTCGCCGACCCGACAGCGTTGCGCACTCGATGATTAAACTCTATCTCCTGATCGAGCACCAACGGCAGTGGGTAAAACACCCGACGGTGAAAACCCTCATTCCGTACCCGCGAGTCCCGTCTCTCCAGAAGCTGATCGACGCCCACGGCCCGGAGAGCACGCTAACGACGGCGACGGTCTGGAAAGAGGCGATCCAAGAACTGCGCTCCGACATCCCGAAGATAAAAAATATCTTCGAAGTGCGTTACGAAGACCTGGTTGCGGCACCCGAATCCACCTTGGATAAAATCCTGGCCTTTTGCGAACTCGAAAAACCGGCCCCCGAAAACGGAAAATTCTGGCGGGAGTTTAAAAAGATCGGAAAGCTCCGGCACCGGAGCGAATATCCCGCCGCGCCCGAGATCTGGGAAATCGTTCGCGAGGAGGCGATGCACTACAGTTACCGGGAGTAACTAATCGATCCGGGCAATTCGCGTACGGATAAAATCGGCGGGTTTCGCCCCCCGAAGACCCTCGGGCGTCGCCCAGAGTCTTTCACCGAGCCCGTCGTAATCTTTTCGCATCAGTTTCCACCAAATTCCGAAGTAATCGATCCCACGAAAAATGACCGCGCCTTCGCGCAGTAATTTTTCCCGCGAAGCTTCGAATAGGACCGGAAGATCGGCCCAGTGAGCAGATGGCTTTTCGTGGTGCTGAATGTGGTAACCATCGTTAAAGCAGAGATCGTTATACGGGGTCTCGACGCAAGTGATGCTGAAGAATGGCGGCTTCGCATCTCGATTCGGATCGATAAACGAATGCTGCGCCCAGTTCCCCGAGATCATCGCGAATCGCACGGCCACGAGGGGTAACACGAAAACGAACGTGGCGCCGAGTGGGTGGATGGCGAGCGCTACCCCGAGTAGAAGGAGATAAGCGATTTCACCGACGACGAGCTTTCCCGCCTGTCGCCACTGCTTCCTTCCCGAGAGGTAAATCGGTAACTCGAACAGGCCGACGAAGAAAAAGCGGAAAAAGTAGCGGATAAAATCGGCTACCGAATCGCGCTGATAATTTCGGGTGGAAGAAAGATCGCTCGCCCCATTTTCTTCGTAGTGATGCATGCCCACGTGATGAGCACCGTAACTCTGGTACGTCTGGCCGAAAAAGGGATTCACCACCATCACGACGACCTCGAGCCATTCATATTTCGGGGTAAACGTCTTCCGGTGCACGAGAATATGTTCCATCAGGACGAAGGGACCTAAGACCTTCACAAACAGAAAAGCGTACAGAGCGGCAAGCACGGTCCACGCGATCCCGGGGCGGCCCGAGAAACCCGCGTAATGATCGGAAAGGATGAGTAAGGTCCCGAATCCCGCGAGAAGTGTCGCCTTTAAGATCACACGTACGAGCGGTCCGTCGCGGGCGTCCCGAATCACTTTCATCCCGCCTTGCTCCCGCGGAGACGTTTTCGACCGAGATTAAAATCTGCCCGACTCCGAACGATCCGGTCCGAAAGCGAAAGGTCCTTTCGGAAAATAAACTCGAGTAGAACCCAGGTCCAAGAGTGGTGATGGGTTAAATCGGCGTAGTATTCGGGAATGAGCTTTCGAAGTGCGGGAAGCTTCGACCCCGGAATCTGCATAAAATCATGGTGCTCATTATGG
>JANXTV010000529.1 GCA_025352185.1 Oligoflexia bacterium | reverse complement strand
ATAGAACGGGGAAATGTTGAACCCAACGGAAAAGGTCCAACCGCGGATCTAAAAATTTCGAAATCGCCTCGCTCCGGGGATCGCCACACCGAGGAAGCCCCCGAAAAGCATTCGGCCCTGTCGGAAGGATATTCCGTAAATTCTCCCGAACCGCTCCCCAGCGATTCGGCTCGAAGTGGAGTGCCGCTTAAGCCCGACCGAATGCCCGAGGAAGTCGCGTCCGCCGCGAGATTGAAAGAGGATCCTTCCATCGGAACCGTCCGTATCCTCGGCCATCACGGGTGTGATTTAAATACGCAGGGATGGTTCCTCAGTTCCGGAACTCCCGAACAATACGATTTTTCCGTTTCTCGGGACGGCGAAACGCTCGTCGTGAAGTCGAAACTCCCGAAGCCCACGGGAAACTTCGAGTTCGTACATTGTGCGGATCCCGGGCCACTGCTTGGGAAAAAAGTTCGCCTGAGCGTCGAGGTGAGAGCCCAAAATGTAAACCAAACCGCGCAGCTGAGGCTCCGGGGAGAGGACCTGAAGTGGAAAAAGGTCTTCACGCGGGAAGAACCCGTCACCGGAACCTACGACTGGAAGATGGCTTCGGTCGAAGCGGAAGTCGGACGCGAGGTGACCCTCTTCAGCTACGGTTTAACCCTCCGGAGTGCCGGGAAACTTTGGTTTCGCCGTCCCACTTTTGAGGTCGTACCCTAGATCGATTTTAGGTCGTCGGGAGCCAGGGTTTATTCACCTCCGGACGGCCAAATTCTTCGAACTCGTGTTTGACTAAACGCATTAATTCCCGTAACTTCCGCGCCATGAAGAGTCTATGGGTTCGGGTTGTCGGGGCAGTTTCGGTCGCACTTTTTCACGCCCTCCCGGCCCCGGCCGCCATCGACCCGAACGCCGCACCCGTCGATCACGCGAAGGTCCTCGTGAAGGCGATCGCACTCGGTGAAGAATCCGACGTCCTTACTTTTCCTGCCCGCGCTTCCTCGCTCGTTCAAACGAAAATTTACTCTGAAAGCGACGGGGTCGTTCGGTCCCTTCCGGTAAACGTCGGGAGTCGCATCACGAAACGTAGCGAGATCCTCGTCATCCGCCATACCGACCCGGTCTATCAGTACGCTCCCGTGCGCGTGACTTCCCCCGTTTCGGGAATCGTGAGCTCACTCGAAGTAACCGAAGGGACGCAGGTCACCCGTGGTCAGATTCTCGCGACGGTCACCGACCCTTTAAAACTTCGAATCTCCGTCGAGGTTCCCGCCCAAGATCTTTCGTCCCTCCCCGCGGGCCTCGTGGGAGAATTTAAGGCCTCCTCCCTCCGGGAACCGATTAAAGTGCGTGTCCTCGGCGTGAGCCCCTTCGTAGACGCGAAGACCGGAACGGCGAGCGCCGAACTCACGATTCTCGATGCCGTAGAAAAGAGCGGGATTATGCCGGGGATGCTCGGCCAAGTTTCACTAAAAACGAATATCCATTCCGCGATCAGTATTCCCGAAGACGCGATCATCTACCGAGAAGGGAAAACTCTCGTTCGCCTTCTCGTCGACGGAAAAGTAAAACTCTCCCCGGTCGATGTCGGGGCTCGCCGGCGCGGGAATGTCGAAGTCTTAAAAGGCATGAAAGATAAGGACGCCCTTATCCTCCGGGCCAGCCGGTTCGTAACCGAGGGAGAAACCGTCGAAATCGAGACCGATAAGACATGAAGGGCCTCTACTCTTCACCTTTTCGCGTTTACCTTTCCCTCTTCCTCCTCGCCCTCTTCGGGATTTGGATGGGAATGGGACTGCCCGTCTCCCTTTTCCCAAACTCCGCGAAACCGAAAGTTCACGTGGGTCTTTCCTACGGCAGCATGGGGATGGAAGACTTTCGGTCGACCTTCGGTGGATCGATCGAATCGCGTATTCGCGGGATGAACGTGAAAGGCCTCCGGGTCGAAAAGCTCACGGCCGACTATTCATCGTCGAATGCGAACTATTCCGCGGAATTCGAATGGGGAGCGGACGCCGATGAGGCGATGAAGGAAACCGAAACCGTCGTACGCGCCTCGAGCGGGAGCTACCCGAAGGAAATCCGCGATAGCATTAACGTGGGCATTCGCTCGGAAAACTCCGGATTTTTCGCCGCCAGCTTCTACAGCGAAACCCGCAGCCTCGACGAAATCTACCGAGAACTCGAACCCCTCTTCACGCCTCGACTCACCCAGATCGTCGACGCGAAGGAAGCCGTGCTATGGAACCCCACCCATAAGAACATTATCGTCGAACTCGATCCCGACCGTATGGCTTCCCTCCAAATTTTTCCGCGGGACGTGCAAAACGCGG
>JANXTV010000521.1 GCA_025352185.1 Oligoflexia bacterium | reverse complement strand
AGATCGGAAGTCATCTGAATCCGCGAAAACTTACCTCCGAACGCCGCGGCCATGCCCTTTGCTAGCGAGGTTTTTCCGGTTCCCGGAGGGCCCTCGAGGAGGAGGTGACCATTCGCGAAGAAACATGCGATGGCACTTTCGACGATGCCCCCTTTTCCCTGGAGGACGGTTGAAAGGCGGGATTTTAGGGATTCGACGAGGTTGACTTGGGGTGCGAGATTTACGGCTTTCATCGATGATTTCCTTCATTTTCTCTTCGGCGAAAAATCCAATCGGGTGAAGGATTCTTCGTCGAATACGTGCGTGGCGGGATTCTGACGTTTTCACTGCGAAACTCGGGTCCGGGGACGAAGCGGCTTGAAATGGGGACCCGGTCTATGCGAGGTTGAAAACTAGTTTTGAGGCGGTAAATGGCTGTTTCTTCTGAATTTTTAATTTTCGATGGCGGAATGGGGACCGAGCTCTACGAGCGGGGGTTCTACATTAATCGTCCGTTCGAGGAATTGAACGTGAACTCCCCCGCGGATGTTATCGCGGTGCACGAGAGTTACATCGAGGCGGGCGCCGGATTTCTCACGACGAATACCTTTTCCATTACCGAGCCTCAGCTGAAGAAGTTTGATATCGAGGCCCAACAAGTTGCACTCCTTCGCGCCGGATTAAAGAATGCGAACGCAGCCCGGCAGCGTCAAGAAGCTGCCCATCCCGGTGTGAAGGTGGGCCTTTCGATCGGTCCCCTCGGCGTTCTCGTGGAACCTCTCGGCGCGTACGGGCTCGTGACCGCGAAGGATGATTTTCTACGGGTCGCAAAAATTGCGGACTCGGCCGCTCGCGAAGATCCGCGGGCCTACGGGTTTGATCTCTATATCCTCGAAACCTTTTCAAACCTGAGTGAGCTGACCGCCGCGATCGATGGCGTGCGGAGCGTGGACCGCGATCGACCGATTCTGGCTTCGCTCTCCGTGAAGAGTATCCAAAATGAACTCCTCGCGAGTTTCGCCCTAAAAATCGGAACGAGAGACGACGTCCAATATCTCGGTTTAAACTGTTCCGAAGGCCCGAGTGACCTACTCACGAGTTTAACGAAACTCGCCCCCCAAGTTTCGAAACCCATCGTAGTCCAGCCGAACGCCGGAACTCCTCGGCAGTTAAACGGACGTTATTTTTACATGACCTCGCCCGACTACCTCGGGAAGTACGCGAAGCGGTTTATCGAGGCCGGTGCGACCGGAGTAGGTGGATGCTGCGGAACCGGTCCCGATCATATTCGGGCAATTCGCTCGACCGTGAAAATGATGGCGGCGAAAAAAACCGAGTCGAATCCGGTGATTCGTATTTCGGATACTCCCGCCGGGACGACCCGAGTTTCGATCGAAAGCCGGGGCGCGAGTCACATCGGTAAGGCGCTTCGCGAAGGACGTAAAGTTTATTCCGTCGAGCTCCTTCCCCCGAAAGGGACGGAGACGCGTAAGTTTCTAGAAGACGCGGCGAGCGTCGCAGCCGCCGGAGTTGAATTCATTAATGTACCGGACAGCGCCCGTGCGATTACGCGGGTAGGATCGCTCCATATCGCGGCCCTGGTTGAAAAACATTTCGGGGGAAAACTTCACGCTATCCCGCACTTCACGACTCGGGACCGGAATCTCATTGCGCTCCAATCCGATCTCCTCGGAGCATTTGTAAACGGAGTGAATGATGTGCTGCTCGTCACGGGAGATCCTCCGAAGCTCGGAAATAACCGTGAAGCCACGGCCGTTTACGATATCGATGCGATCGGTCTGACTTACCTCGCAGACTGTTTAAACCGGGGCGTAAGTCCGAACGGCGATGTCCTCGGACGCGGGACCGAATTTGGTATTGGCGTTGCATCGAATCCCACTTCGATCAACCTTGAAAACGAAGTGAAACGCTGGAGTTATAAAGTAGAAAGCGGCGCCGACTTCGCAATCACCCAGCCCATTTTCGATGCGGATAGTTTTCGGCGGTGGAAAGATCTGATCGGAAAAGAGTATCGCCCTCACGTCGTCGGGATCTGGCCGCTCGTCAGTTTCCGTAACGCCGAATTTATGGCGAACGAGGTTCCCGGAGTGAGCGTACCCGCGTGGGTGCTCGAAGAAATGGAAAGGGCCGGGGACGATAAAGAAGAAGCGGTTAAACGCGGCGTCGCGATCGCGGTAAAAGTAATGCAGAGCCTCGCGCGGGAATGCGAAGGGTTTTGCGTAAGCGCCCCCCTCGGACGAACTTCGGTGGCTCTCGATGCTCTGAAGCTCGGAGTTAAGCTGTGAAGATTCGCGTGAACCTTCGGGGCGAAACCCTCGAATTTTCATCGCCCGTCGGGGCGAGACTCCTTGATTACCTCCAGGAGAATTCCGTACCGGTGAACGCGGCCTGCGGTGGAAACGGTACCTGCCATAAGTGTCGCGTTCGAATCGAGGATGGTTTTACCGCCATTTCGTCGAAGGACCGCGAAGCATTTCGGGAAAGTGAGCTCGCTTCCGGCTGGCGCCTTTCCTGCCAGTCGCGCCCGAAGACAAATCTCGTGGTCGAAGTTCCGTCTGCGGAAACGATCCGTAATCGCCCGAGGATAGCTAAACACTCCGATCTCGGTTCGTACGCCATCTCGAAGGACGGGGTACCGTTTTTAGTATGTGATCTCGGTTCTACCGGAGTCGTGGTTGCGCTCGTGAACCGCCGAGGCGGAGCACCGCTGATCGAAGCGCACCTCCTGAATCGGCAGGTTCGTTTCGGCGCGGACGTGATGACGAGGCTTCACCATGCCCAAGTAAAGGGAGTGGGTTCGCTCCAGGCGAGTTTACTCGAAACTTTAAAATCCTGCCTCGATGCCCTCCGGGTCGAAGTGCCTGAACTTTTCGCCGCCGCATTCTCCGGCGGACTCTTTTGTTCAGGAAACTCGGCGATGACGAGCTTCCTCTTAAATCGTTCGATCGATTCGCTCGCGGTGGCTCCCTTTCAGCCCGATTCCCGCGAAGCGGGCGAACGAGCGTTTTCGGAACTGGACGGTCTCGTCGTCCATACTCTCCCCCTCCTCGCCGGATTCGTCGGCGGCGACACCGTCGCGGGAATTTTAGCGATCGAAGCGCTCGCGGCGCCCGAGCCTTGGATGCTGGTCGATATCGGGACGAATACCGAAATCGTCGTGAATAATGGCCGGGGTGAACTTTGGCTCTCCAGTGCGCCCGCCGGTCCGGCATTCGAAGGCGGAAATATAAGCCAGGGCATGCGGGCCGAAGCGGGGGCGATTTCCGTCGCGCGGCGATCGGGAAATGCCTGGCATCTCGAAACGATTCATAACGATCTCGCGCGGGGGATTTGCGGTTCGGGGCTCATTGACCTTCTAAACGAATCGGTGATGGATAAACTCATCACCGAAGACGGTTACGTGCCCGGGGGGCGTCTCGAGGTGACTCCCGAAATTAGTTTACTCGCCGACGACGTCCGGGAGTTTCAGCTCGCAAAATCCGCGACCCGGACGGCGGGAGACCTTTTAATCGAGCGTGCGGGCGTGGTCCCGAAATGTATCTACCTAGCTGGTACATTCGCCCAAAACTTGCGGCTCGATTCCGTGGCGGGCGTCGGTCTCCTCCCTCCCGGTATACCGGTCCGCGTAATTGGAAATGCTTCACTGACCGGAGTTTCGCTCTACGCGGCCCTGAGCCCAGAAAACCGGAAAAAGTTTACGGACCGACTCGAGACGATGCGAAGGCCGGTCGAACTCGCGCTCCAGGATGATTTCCAAGATCGATTTGTACGAAACCTAAATTTTTCTTCGACCTAGATTACCGAGGACACTATGGATTTTCTTACCGAACTTAAAAAGCGAGTCCTCGTCTTAGACGGATCGATGGGAGCACTTCTCCAAACCCGTGGTTTACCCGCCGGAATGGCGCCCGACGTCTGGATGATGGATAACGGAGAAACGATTCTCCGGGCTCACCAGGACTACGTCGATGCGGGTGCCGATATTCTCATTACGAATACCTTCGGGGCATCGAAATGGCGATTAGCCGAATACCAGTCCGAGGGAAAGATTCGGGAGATTAACGCCCGCGCGGTGGAAATCGCCCGGAAGGCGATCGGCGCGAACGGTTTCGTTGCGGGAGACATCGGTCCGTCGGGCGAGACGATTTTTCCGACGGGAAAGAAGTCCTTCGATGAAGCTTTCGATGTGTTCTACGAACAAGTGAAGATCCTCGTCGAACTCGGCGTCGACACGATTATCGTCGAAACGATGTTCGACAGCCTCGAGTTCCGAGCCGCTCTAGCCGCCGTACGCGCGGCTTCGGCCACGATGCCCCTCCTCGCGCACGCGACGTTTAATACCGACGGCATTACCGATACCGGTGCAAGCCCGGAAAATATCGCGGCCATCGCGGAAGGGTACCACGCGACCGCCGTCGGAGTGAATTGTTCGACCGGACCCGAGCCGATGGTGAATATCGTCCGTAAGATGGCCGAGATATCGAACCTGGTTATTTCGGTGCAGCCGAACGCCGGTCTCCCGGTGATTAAGAACGGAAAGACTCACTTCCCCATGAATGTGGACGATCTCCGACCTTACGTCTCGCGTTTCGTCGAAGCCGGCGCGGGAATCATTGGTGGATGTTGCGGAACGACCCCGGATTATATCCGGTCGGTGAAATCCATCGTGAGCGGTATTCCGAACTTTCGTAAGCCCGTGCGGAAACAGCGCGTACTCCTCTCGTCCCTTTCGAAAGCCGTCGCGATCGGCGGGAACATGCCTTTCGTCGGAATTGGTGAACGGATGAATCCGTCCGGGAGAAAGAAGCTCAGTGAATCCTTAAAGAAAGGGGAACTCACCCAACTTCTGGAAGACGCCGAAATCCAGGTGAAATCCGGGGGTAAAATCCTTGACCTGAACGTCGGAGTTCCACTCGTCGACGAAGCAAAACTCATGGCGGATGCGGTAGTCGCCGTCCAAAACCGATTCCACGCGCCGCTCATGATCGATAGTGCGAACACCCACGCGCTCGACCGAGGAGCTTCCGTCTATTACGGTCGGCCCCTCTTAAACAGCCTAAACGCCGAACGGGAAAAACTTGATGAAGCCATTCCGGTGATGAAAAAACACGGGGCCGCGATCGTGTGTATGACCACGGGTACGGAGGTGCCGGTATACGCGAAGGACCGATTTGAAAATGCGAAGCGGATTGCCGAGGAACTTTTCTCGCACGGTTTTAAAGAAGAAGATTTCGTCTTTGACTGCCTCGGTCTCGTGATTTCCGCCATGCAGGAGGGATCACGGGAGACCCTAAAAACCATCGAGATGGTGAAGAATGCATTTCCGGGGTCGGCGACGACCCTTGGACTTTCGAATACGAGTTTTGGACTACCGAATCGAAACATCGTGCATAATGCGTTTCTGGCCCTCGCCGTCGAGCGGGGTCTCGATAGCGCGATCATGTCGGTCACGGATCCACTCGGTCAAGCCTTCGCGGCTTCGGCCCAGATGTGGGGGAAGAAGCCCGAGACCATTAATTATTTTATCCAGAACTACGCGGCGAAAATTGACCTAGGTTCCGGTAATGCGGTGGCTCCCGGTACCCCGGAAGTATCGAAGGACGGAAAAGATCCGAATGCGGAGCCGCCCTTCGTGGCGAACTTTACTGACCTCGAGAAGGGTGTTTTCCGGGCGGTGGTCGATGGCCAAAAGGAAACCGCCGAGCGCCTGGTGACTGAGTTTACGAAGCAACTGACCGACGCAAATCTCCAAGAAGGAATGGATTTCTTTCTGAGAGTGATGACGCCGGCGATTCGGCACCTAGGAGATCTTTTCGGACGCCGGGTAAAATTTATTCCCCACTTAATTGCCGCAGCCGACGCGATGAAAACGGGCGTCGGAGTTCTTGAGCCGTACCTCCTCCGAGCCCGTCAGGCTTCGGGGCAGAAGCGAGGGACCGTGATTTTCGCGACCGTGAAGGGGGATATCCACGACATCGGGAAGAATATCTGTATTCTCATGCTTCGAAACTTCGGGTTCGAGGTGATCGATCTGGGGAGAAATGTGGAAGCGGAACTTATACTTTCGACGGCTATCGCGAAGGATGCGCAAGTCGTCGCCCTTTCGGCTCTGATGACGACGACGATGATGCAAATGAAAATCGTGATCGACGCCGTGAAAGAACGAAAGCTTCCCTTTAAGGTCGTTATCGGAGGAGCGGTCGTCACTCCCGAATTCGCACGCGAAATCGACGCCGATGGTTATTCGACCGACGTCGGTACGGTGGTTTCGGAGATGGAAAAAGTCATCGCGATTTTATCGGCGACGGACCGAATCTAAGACGGCTCTACGTTATTTTGCGGGCGCGAGGAGCTTTAGATCCTTTTTTACGGTGACGCTATCGCTCACGTTCGTCGAGTGGGCGGCGGTCGTTCGTTTCACTTCGGCCTCGCACTGATTTGCGAACATGCCGTTCTTTATTAAGCGGGCCGTAAGATCGGAAGTGAGCTCCGTTTTTTGAATGATGTTTCCGACGGCCGCAGAAATCGAGTTTCGGAAGTCGGGCTTCAGGAGGAGTTCCCGGTCTTTATCCGAGAGCTTCGGAAGGCCCTTTCGGTTTGCCGTGGCGAGCGCCCGGGCCTCGTCGTTTAAAACGAGTTGGAGTTCGGCTGGATCGTCGAGGGACTTTAACTCGATGGCGGATTCGTTCTTAGTCCGGGTGAAGTAGGCGGTACCGCCCGAAGTCACCACCGTACATTCCGCGGTGGTGGATCGCTCGTTTTTACACGCGATTGGATACCGAAGTTTTGCGTCCCAGTTGCCCGCTTTGCTTTCGGACGTGAGGTACTGGCTCCCATTCGTCTGAGTTCCCTTATATTGGACGAAGAGGGGACCTTTCTCCGTATTATAGCGGATGAGGTAGCGAGCCATTCCGCCCGACCCGCCCGACTCGTGATCCATCGTCTGATTTACGCAGTCTTTTAGGGTGGGTACCGGGTTACTTTTTATTTTACTGCTCTTTATGAAGTCTTTAAATGCGGCTTCATCCTCTTTTCCCGCGCAGTACGTCGCATCTTCGGGGAAATCTTTATGGACCTTTCCCGAGTCTTTTGCGAGCTGCGCGAGTACGGTAGCGGATTCGAATTTCGGGGCATCGGCGGACGTAAGAGTTTTTAGGTAGGTATCGATGAGCGTGTTCGTATCGACTTTCTCAGTCTTCTTACCCGCAATTTTTGTGGCCGTGATGAATCGGACGAGGTCGAGGAGGACGGGGCATTTTTCGGCGGCGTCATCGGGATCATTGATTCCGAAAGTGGGAGCGGCGCCGTTCGAGTAGTACTGGACGGCAAAGTTTTCGGGATGGGCGTCTCCCGCGCAGAATCCCTTAAATCGATCGAAGGTTGCATAAAGTTCTTTCGGCACGAGGCTCGAACCTTCCGACTTCTCTGAGCATTTCCGGTCCTCCCGTAAACGGTCCCAGTACCAGGCTACGTTCGTACGTAGGAACATGAAGGACCGTTTCTTTTCCTCGAGTGTTTCCTTCTCGGCGAGTCCACGGCAGTCGAGGGGAGGGGCGTAAAAACGAACCAGGTTTTCGACGACCGAGAAGTCGGCTTGGATCTTTCCTGGAGAATCGCAGGCCCGTGCCGAATGAAAGGTGAATAGAAGCGGCAGTACGGCGAGTAAGGCGTGGATTCTCATGAATGTTTCCCCGTCCCCCATAGTAGAGGGCGACCGGGAAGGGATAAACCGGCAGGTCTTACCTAGCGCTCCCCCTGCGTCAGATAGCCATCGTTTATCTATTTAACCTGAGCGTCTTTGCGCGTATAAATCACCCATGAAGAAGCTGATCTCCGGGATTGTCGATTTCCGGAAAAAACTGCGACCCGTCTATAAAGAGACCTTCGCTCAGTTGGCGCTCGGCCAGCGCCCCGACACCCTCTTCATCGCCTGTTCCGATAGTCGGGTGGTTCCGAACGTTTTCGCATCGTCCGATCCGGGTGACCTTTTCGTCGTTCGAAATGTGGGTAACCTCATCCCCCCGTGCGGAGAAAAGGGACGCTCTTCTAGCGACGAATCCGAGGCGGCGGCGATTGAATTTTCTCTCCTTACTTTACCCGTAGCGGCCATTATCGTTTGCGGGCACTCCGAGTGTGGAGCGATGGACGCGTTAGTAAAACGCCAGGCTCCGGCGGGAGCGCCTAATCTAAATAGTTGGTTGCGGCACGGTAAGGGAAGTCTCCAAAAGTTAACCGAGGGAAATACGCTCGGTGATCACCTCGAAAAACATAATCAGCTTTCCCAACTGAATGTGCTCGAGCAGATGAACCACCTCCGAACCTATCCAATCGTGCGGGACCGGATCCGCGAGGGTACCCTCCGACTTCACGGCTGGTGGTTTGATATTAAGGAAGCCGAAGTCTACGAGTACGATACGGAAGAGGGTAAGTTTCTTCTGATCGATGAAGCGTACGCAAAAGTCCTTTTGGATCGAATCCCTAAGAAGAAGGGCTCGTAAGTTTTTCGCGGAGTGCATTTGCCGCAGAATAGATCTTCTTTTTTCTCGCCGGATCCATTTTTTCCACCGAACGAGCAATCATCGAGAGGCGGGGGTTACGCAGAAAAAAATCCCGATGTTTATCGATGAATTGCCAGTAGAGCCCATCGACGGCGTCACACCAGGGCCCGGGCTTAAAGCCGCCCATCTTCCGGTAATAATTCGAGCCGCAAATATAGGGTTTGGTCGCGAAAATGCCACCGTCGCTAAAGAGCGCCATTCCGTAAACGTTCGGACCCATCACCCAATCGGAGGAATCAATGAACATTTCCATGAACCAACGATGGGCCGATTTCGGATTTACTTCGAGGAGGAGCATGAGGCTGCCCACGACCATGAGTCGCTCGATGTGGTGAGCGTAACCGTAGCGAAGTACTTTCTTTAAGCAAAGATCGAGGGGAGGAATTCCCGTCTCCCCGCGGTACCAGTGTTCGGAAAGCTCGCGCTCGTGTTTCCAGAAGTTTTCGGAATCCTGCTTCTCGCTGAAATTTTGGTAAATGCCCCTCACGAACTCCCGCCACCCGATGATTTGCCGAATAAAACCTTCGACGGAGTTTAAGGGCGTTTTTTTAGTTTTTGCGTGGCGAAGCGTCTCGTGAATGATCTCATTCGGAGTGAGGAGACCCGTATTTAGGAATGGCGTGAGCACGGAGTGGAACACAAATTCCGAGTCCGGTGCCAGCGCATCCTCGTACGTTCCGAAGAACTCGAGTCTCTCGGATAGAAATTTTCTAAACCACTTCCGAGCCCCGTCTCGGTCCACGGGTAGCCAGAATTGGTCGATCACTCCGGGGTGGTTCGAAAACCTGCTTCGGCAGATTTCCTTTACCGCCTCGATCTCCGGCGTAGTCGGGGCACTTCCGAGAAGTGGCGGCTCGACCCCTTTCGGGAGCGGGAACCGATTTTCGTCGTCGAAACTCCATTTTCCGCCGACGGGATTCTTCTCGGCGTCGACGAGTAGGTTTAAGCGACGCCGCTGAAGCTCGTAAAAGGTTTTCATGAACGGTTTCTTCGAGGACTTTAGGTAACGACTAAAGTCCTCCCGGGACGTAAGAAACATGGGGGACTCGTGAATTCGTAATTCGATTTTTTTCCCGGAGAGGACTTTCCGAATTCTCGTTTCAAAAAACTTATCTTCGATCTCGAATACTTCTACGGATTCCAATTTTTCGCGGGCGATAAACTGAAGGAGGCGTTCTTCATATTTAGGTGCGGAATTATCGAGTTTTTCATAATGGACACGGTAGCCGGCTGCCTCGAGTTCCGCGGCGTAGGTACGCATGGCCGCCAGGAAGAAAATGATTTTATGGCAATGGAATCGGTAGTAGGTGCAAAGCTCGGCATCCTCTCGAAGAAAAATAATGTGCGTTTTCGGGCCGATGCCCCGCGCGGTGAGAAGTTCGGGAGCAAAGAGTTGGTTACCCAGGACGAGATGAACGCGCATTCCGTTTAATTTGCGGTAAGTGGAATCGGAATAAAAGCCTAGAATGGTGGCTCGAAAGATCGATTTCCTTAAATTTCAACGGGTTGAGGCCAGATTCAAAAGTTTTTCGGTGACGGATGAAGCGACCCCGAAGTGTAGCGTTACGGTTTAAATTCTTGAGATTTTCGCGGTTAAGATTGCGGTTAATTGGGAAATAGGGGTATCCCAGTCGCAGACAGTGTCGGAAGGCCAGAATGTGTAAACGGAGATTCCTCGCCATGTTAAAGAACGGCCCCTTTGTTAAACATCTCGTCGATTCGATCGAAATTAATTCGAAACGTTTAACTCGTTATGCAAAACTCACCCGCGGACGGTCAGTTGCCCATTCGATGAAATTAATTCTTTCGGAACAAGCCTCGATTCCGTTCGCCTTCGCAATCGATCGTCTCGCCCGCCCCTACCAGAAAGCGGGAGTTCCGATCGGAGATCTCGAATTTATCGACATGCACCTGATTCCGGAATTCTCGGAAAAATTTCCGTTTGAGCCGGAACCGTTTGAAAGTTACGTGGCTTACGACGGGAAGGCTCTCTCGCGGTCACTTATCGCAGCTTTTCGTATGGCGGGATTCGAAGGGGTAAGTGAAGTAGCGACGGTGGAGTTAAACCGTCTCCAGACTCCGCGGGCCTATCACTGTATGATCCGTCATTTACTCGAGTCGATTATTCGTATCGCGAATTTAGCGCCCCTCCATGAAAAGCGGGCGAAGGAGCTCGGAATTAGTTCCCGATTGGCGAGTTGTAACCGGATTTCACGAATGATGTTCTGGGGGCATATCGCCTCGTTCGCCGCATGTGCGGCGATTGATCGGGCGGCTGCCCCTTTTCAAGCGAAGGGTCTGCCGATTATTTGGCAGGACGTCCCCGAAATTCCGCTGACTTCGGATTTTTACGAAAAGAACCGCTAAAGCGTTTTCTTATAGAGCGTGTACTCGTGGCTCCATTCGTAGCTCGTCGGTTTCGAGGTGAGGCCTTCGCTGGGCGCGCCTTCTTTAACCAGTGCCGCGATGGAATGCTTGAATCCATCGCGGAGAGCGAGGGACACTCCGTGGTGCATCCCGAAAGCACCGACCCCGAGTCGCTGGTATTCCGCGGCTACTGCCACCGTTTTCCAAA
>JANXTV010000519.1 GCA_025352185.1 Oligoflexia bacterium | reverse complement strand
GACGCCATTTATTTATCCCTCCCGAATCACCTTCACCACGAATGGACCTTAAAAGCACTACAAGCGGGCAAGCATGTGCTCTGCGAAAAACCCCTTTCTTTCCTGGATCGTGATGACTCCCTCCCAGCACCGCGTGCATCACGGAACGAATCCGGAATACATCGATAAAAATCTCGGCGTACTTTTTAGCTTTTGGGACCGGATTTTCGGGAGCTACGTACCGGAGCGCGTACCGGTTCGTTACGGAATCACGGAAGTCTTCGATCAACGAAATGTATTCTGGGTTAATTTTTTCCCGTGGATCTCATTCGCGACTCGCGCGCGCTCGGCGTTCCGGGAAGGGCGGGGAGCGGCTTACTTAATCGGTCGGTACCAATCCGAGGTGACGGTCCCGGACCCGTATTCCGATTTTCCAGAGGTTACGGAACGGAAAGGGTTCGCGAGAATTCTCCATTCGGCCCCGTATTTCTATCTGCAGTCGGTGTTTCTGATGGGGATCGCACTTTACGCGGTGCTTGTTCCAGCCTCCTTTCCCGAGCAAGTTCTCACCGCTCTTTTCATTTTCGCGTCGTTCGGGTGGCTCGGCCTCCTCCTCGACCGAAAGCGGGTTCCCCTTGTGATTGAGGGAATACGGATCACGGGGCTGATCGTCCTGCTCGCCGTATTTAGGAATTAAGATTCGGGAGTGGGTTCGAGATAACGTGTGCAGAGTTCGATGAGTTCCCGCTTCGCTCGCCCAATTTCTTCGGGAGTGGGTGACTTCATAAAAGTGATGGCGACGACTCCGCGAATAGACTGGAGGAGAACAAACACGGCCATTTCGGGATCGGCGGGCCTGATTTTTATCTCGGAACGTTTAAGTAAATCTAGCAGTACGGGCGTAATTCTGGCGTCGAACTCCTTTACCCGTCGGAAACCGATCAGTTCGGGTGCCTGTTCGATAAGGATACGCTGAATTGCGCCCCGTTTTTCAAAATTTTCGAAAACGGCTTCAATTAGACCCGTGACGAATGAGCGAATTTGTACACTTTCATCCGCATGAGCGGAGCGGACGGTATTCATCAAATGCTCGAAGTTCCGTTCGAGAGCTTCGTTAAATACCTCCGTAAGAATCGAGTTCTTATTTCGGAAAAATTGGTAAAGGGATCCGACACTGACTCCCGCGACCTCCGCAATCCGATTCGTGCTCAGTTTTGCGAGACCGTCTTTTCCGAGAATGCGAGTAGTGGCCTCGAGAATCGCTTTTACCGTTTCCCGGGAACGGGACTGAAGAGCTGGTTTTTTAAAGGCTTTTTCTTCCATAGGGAGTTGTTCTCGACGAAGGTCCTAAGGCGAGTCCCCTTTTGGGGGTGATCGTCCGATAATGTAAGCATGGCAATGTTGATGCAATCTTTATCGATCCCAGAAATTCTCCTCCTCCAGTGGGGAATGAATCTGATGCGTTATACTGTTTTCGCGGGAGGCGCTTGGCTTGTCTTCTGGAAATGGTTTTATCCTAAATGGAAGGCACGCCGTATTTCCCCGGTAGATCCGACCCGTTCGCAAATTCGTCGTGAAATTCTGGCAAGCGGTCTCTCAATGACGATTTTCGTGATTCCGGCGGGAGTCACGCTTTATACAGCGAGGTTCGGTATTTCGAAGATTTACTTCAGAGCCGACCAGTACGGGTGGACATGGTACTGGTTGAGTTACGTCGCGCTCTTTATTTGGCACGATACTTTTTTTTATTGGACGCATCGCCTAATGCACTGGGGACCGATCTTTCGCCGTGTACACCGAGTCCATCACTTATCGAAAGACCCGACCCCTTTTACGGCGTTTTCATTCCACCCGGTGGAAGCCCTGATGGAATCACTCGCGGTTGTATCGTTTACGTTTATCTTGCCCGTCCACATGGGAGCGACCGCACTCTTTGCGCTCTTTTCACTCGCGTTTAATGTCTATGGTCACCTGGGCATCCGAGTCTTCCGCCACGACCGGGGAATCACGAAATACTTAAATTCACCGGAATCACACGGCTCGCATCACGCACGGTTTCTCGGTAATTATTCACTTTATACGAATTTCTGGGACCACGTGATGGGCACCCACTTACCGCCCGTTCCTCCGAAATGATTTGTCCTTTTTTGGGAGTTTATAACCCTGGCTAGGATCTTGCTCTTTACTCGGTTTCTAAACTTAAACCGGCATCTCGCCGGTAAAGTCGAAACGGTTAGGGCATTTAATGACTTTCGAAGCGCTGCGGAGAAAGTCTGCCGCCGCTCGATAAACCCAACCCTAAAAATGGAGTACTTATGAATAAAAAAATGTCGCCCCTGCTTCTCCTCTCGGTCATTGGCCTCCTTTCAGTTGGCGTCGGATGCAATGATGATGAAAAACGCGCGGACTCGTTCCAGCAGAAGCAGATCGTGCCGGGAACGTACACGAGCCAGCGCTGTTTCATGAATAAGATCGAAACTCAGACGGCGATGGCGAACCGATACTCCCAGGCGCAACTTACTTTTAACGCCGACGGGACGGGATCGGGACATTACTCGATTTATAATGATGCAGCTTGCGCCACGGTAACCGGTGACCAGAATTTTACTTTTAGTTCGGTTACGTTGGTCGACATCGGAGGCGCTTCGGTGATCCGGCTCCAACAAAGTGGTACGGTTGTGAATCCCACCTGGTGGATTCCGGCAAATCTTTCGGACGGCGGGTATTCGCTCGATACCGATTTTACGGACGGAGAATCGGGAGCTTATCTGTTTGAGCCCACTCCGACCCAGCTGACGAGTTTCATGCAGAATCCAGGTCAAGGTGTCGCGTATAAAAAACAGTAACGAAAGGGCCATTCGGTTTACTCAGTTCCGAATGGGTTAATCGCTACGAATAATACGCGGTAGATCCGGTCGTCCTTGAATGGGAAGTTGAGAAAGGAGAGCTTCACCTCCCGACTCCTTCGCTTCTTGGACGACCGTTTTTTTAGTGGTGCGCAGAGCGAGGCCGAAAAGAAAACGGGAGCGGGAATTTTCCACTTCGTTTCGGGGATGGGTTTACGTCGTCACCTTCCGCTCCTCGGGCTCCTGCCCTCATCGCTGCAGGCCCGGTCGAAGCTTAGTCGCACATCCTGTACGCCCGTCCTTCCTCCTCCCGTCACGAAATCCCGACCCTCCCATTAAT
>JANXTV010000459.1 GCA_025352185.1 Oligoflexia bacterium | reverse complement strand
TCAAGCGTCGTTCCTCGTGGGACTGAGTCTCACGACCTCGGCGAACTCCGCAGTTCTGAATACTTTAATTCCCGTGGCGACCCTCTTAATCGTGACGATCCGGGGGCAGGAAGCTTTAAATTGGAAGAAGGCAGTCGGTTTGATCCTCGAACTTTCGAATGACGAGCACCCCACTAAACGCGAGGATAAAACCGACTGCCTTCTTCCAGTTTAAAGCTTCCTGACCCCGGATCGTTACGATTAAGAGGGTCGCCACGGGAATTAAAGTGTTCAGAACTGCGGAGTTCGCCGAGGTCGTGAGACTCAGTCCCACGAGGAACGACGCTTGATTCAGAATCGTTCCCATCAGGGAAAGGCCGATCAGTGGAACGAGAAATTCTTTATCCATTTTCGGGCGTTTTCGTCCCGAGAGGAAGCAGACCGCAAACATGACGACGGTCGAAATCGCGATTCGGGTCCCCGCCCAAACGAGTGGAGGAAACCGGGATACGACGACCTTAGAGATCACGTAATTCGCGCCGAAACAAATCTGGACCCCGATGAGGGCGGCCACCACGGCAAAGTTGGTGGGCGGTACTTTTTCGTTTTCTACGGCGGCGACGGACATACTCCGATTATGACGAAGCGGGACCTAGAAAACTACACGAGATTCAGAAGTTCCGGCCCGAAACAAAAAAGGGCCGACCCGAAATCGGGCCGGCCCTCTGCACTTTCCGAAAACGGAAAGAAATTAGGTCTTAATCGTCGACTGGCCGGGTTTCCAGTTCGCCGGGCAAAGTTCGCCCGTCTTCGCGGCCATCAGGGTACGGAGCGTCTCGTCAGGGGAGCGTCCGATTCCGAGGGCGTTTACCGACATGTGCTGGAGGACCCCTTTAGGATCAATCAGGAAGGTACCGCGGAGCGCGATTCCTTCGTTCTCGAGGAGGACGCCGTAGCTCTTCGAAATTTCGTGGTTCGTGTCCGCGAGAACCGGGAATTTTACTTCTTTCAGGTCGCGCTCAAACCAGGCTTTATGGGTAAAGTGAGAGTCGGTCGAGCAGGCTAGAACTTCGCAGCCGGCTTCCTTAAATTTCGATTCGATTTCGCCGAATGCCTTAATTTCCGTGGGGCAAACGAAGGTGAAATCGAGTGGGTAGAAAAACAGGCAAACCCATTTTCCTTGATAATCTTTTAGGGCGACGTCTTTAAACTGTCCCGCGACGTAGGATTTCGTTTTAAATTCTGGGGCCATCATACCAACGCGAATATTCGACATCATCGTTCTCCTTAAAAAGGGGGTCCGTTAAATTAAGCTGAGTTTCGACGGTACTGACAGAAATGAAAAAGATCGAGTGTAAAACAGCCGGATTTTGGCCGTATTCTCGATCAAAGTGCCCCATTTCGGGACGTTAACGCCAAGCGCTTACTAAAAGGAGCCTAGGGATTCGGATTAAACGTTTTCGCGTTCAGGCGCTGATCGTAACCGTGCATGTCCATACCCATGTTCTCGGTTCCGGGTTTCATGTTCCCCTGCGCGCCCGACTTCTCGGCATCCGCAGCGACCCTTTTCATTGCTATCTCGACCGGAATCGAAGGAGCGGCATCGTCACCGGCCGAATCCTTCGTCGGATCTACGCCAATCGCGGCAAAGTCGGCCGCTTCACTCTTCAGAATATTCGGACCGAGCGAGGCCACGAAATGCGCGAGCGCCCACCGATCTTCCGCCGGGAGTGTCGCAAACGACGCCATTCCACCACCGGCGATTCCTTCTTTCAGAGTCTTGAAAATCTGGGCGGGCTTGCGTCCGTTTTTCCAATCTTTATCCTGCGTGAAATTCCGGGGTTTCGGATTCAGTCCGGCGGACGCGACTCCGTTTCCAAGTCCCGCCTCCCCGTGACAGGTAACGCAGTTCTGGGCGAAAAGGCCCTTACCGTGGGCCACGAGTTCGGGCGTCGGTTCCCAAGCTTTCTTAAACTTAGAAACTCCCCGGACCGCCATGGTGAGAGGCTTTCCGTTTACGTAAACGTCCCCGCGAAAGAAAACATCGGGCGCCGTGAGGCAGAAGAAAATCGCGAGAAAGAGGAACCCGCTCCCGAAAATAAACGCGTTTGCCTTATCGTCGTGCCGAAGGTTCATGAAGATCGAACAAACGAGAAATGCCTTAATCGTCGCAACGATCATCCCGATAATAAAATTAAATGGACCGAGGTGCACGTACGAGAGTCCGACCGTGATCGCGGTGAGCACTCCGAGTGAGAGGAGCGTCTTCAGCGCTAACGAATCCGGAAGGATATAGTGGTGACTGTGGCCAGAGTTCGCAGAGTGATTATTTTTAGAATCAGACATTTTTATTCCTCACGCTTCGCTTTCTATCCGAGGAGATACAGGAGCGGAAAAAGGTAAATCCAAACTAAGTCGACGAAGTGCCAATAAAACCCGACGAGCTCGACCGGGGTAAAGAATTCCGGCGTAATTTCTCCCCGCTTTACGCGGAACATCACCCAGGTAATGAGCGACATTCCGACCACGACGTGGAACGCGTGAATGCCGGTCATGATAAAATAGAAGGAAAAGAAAAGCGGCACGTGCGGAGTCGTCATGCCTTCGAAGGTGTAAAGACCACCGGGAAGCGTGCCTTCGTGGATTTTATGGCTGTACTCGAAGTATTTTACGACGCAGAACACGGCACCCATCGCGACGGTCGTCCCGAGGAAGCGCAGGCACTGCTTCGGATTCCCACGCTGGGCGGCACTCACGCCGCGAACCATGGTGTACGAGCTAAAGATCAGAACCGCGGTGTTTAAGGCACCGAGCTTCACGTTCAGGAGCTTGTGGGCTTCGTGAAACGCTTCCGGGAAGCGGCCACGCATGATGAAATATCCGACGAAGATCGCGCCGATCATGAGGACTTCCGTCACCATGAAGAGCCACATTCCCTGCTTAGAAGCCTGGAATTCGTGTTCCGCGCTATCGAAATGATGCGCGTGCTGGTGGACGCCGGTGGCTGGATTAGTGTTCGACATCGTCTCTCTCCCGATTAAATTTTCGTCGTCTTATATTCGTACGGCCACTCGGTCACCGTCGGCGTAATCGCAAAGTTATCGTGCGGAGGCGGCGATGTCGTCGTCCACTCGAGGGAGCGTGCATCCCATGGGTTATTTCCCGCCTTCGGTCCGTTCTTCGCCGCGCGGATCAGATAGAAAGCGACGTAAACGAAACCGACCGCGAGGAACCACGATCCGTAGGTCGAAAGGCGATTCCAGAAATCGAATTCTGGAAGCTGAGACCAGTATCGGCGCGGCATCCCCTGCGATCCCGCGATAAACTGGGGGAAGAATGTCAGGTTAAATCCGATGATGATTAGGATGAAAGCAATCAGCGCGGGCTTCTCCGGATACATCCGACCCGTAACTTTCGGGAACCAGAGGTGCATTCCGGCAAGGAGTCCCATGATCGATCCGCCGACCATCACGTAATGGAAGTGCGCGATCACGAAGTAGGTATCGGTCATGTGCACGTCGATCGCGAGCGTCGCGAGGAAAACCCCGGTCAGACCCCCGATCGTGAAAAGCTCCATGAACCCCATCGCGTATAGCATCGGGGCATTAAAGCGAATCGATCCTTTATACATCGTTCCGACCCAACTAAATGTTTTCACGCCCGTCGGAACGGCGACGAACATCGTCAGGAGCGAGAAGATAAAGTTCGAGAGCTCGGACTGACCGGAAACGAAAAGGTGGTGGCCCCAGACGATGAACGCAACGAGCGCGATCCCGAACGAGGACGCCGCGATCGCGCGGTATCCGAAGATCGGCTTACGGGAGAAAATCGGAATCACTTCCGAGATCACACCCATGGCCGGAAGGATCATGATGTAAACGGCCGGGTGGGAATAGAACCAGAAGAAATGCTGGAAGAGCACCGGATCGCCGCCGAGGGCCGGATCGAATATCCCGACTTTAAACGTGCGTTCAAAAATAAGGAGCGCAAGCGTAATGGCGAGAACCGGGGTCGCGAGGACCTGAATGACGGAAGTCGCGTAGAGCGCCCAGCAAAGGAGCGGCATCCGCGTCCAGGTTTGGCCGGGAGCGCGTAGTTTATGGATCGTTACGATAAAATTCAGTCCGGTTAAGATCGACGCGAATCCGGCGACGAACGCGCCGAAAATCACGAGGATCACGGCACCGGAAGTACGGATCGAGTAAGGGGTATAGAACGTCCAACCGGTATCCGCACCACCTAAGAAGAGGGCGAGGCATGCGAAAATCGCTCCGCAAAGATAGATATAGTAGGACGCGAGATTCAGGCGAGGAAACGCGACGTCTTTCGCGCCGAGCATGATCGGAAGCACGAAGTTTCCGATCGCGCC
>JANXTV010000427.1 GCA_025352185.1 Oligoflexia bacterium | reverse complement strand
ACCCTTGATAAAGCAACCCGGGTGCCAAGTCGGATTAAAGCGTTAAGTATTTGATAATATGAGGTATTTTACGTTTTAAAGTGTCTATTTCGAGTTCACCTAGTGATCAGAAACTAGACACCTGCCCAGCTCCTGACGTGCGGAATCCTTCCCGGAACTGTTCCGAAACTGCTCAACGGCGCGAACGATCGCGGCCGCCATGGCCCTTACTCCGTGCTCGGAGGTGATCAGTTTTCGGTCCCGTTCGGAGGTTACAAACCCCGCCTCGACCAGGGTCGACGGCATATCGGCGCCGAGGAGCACGACGAACATCGCCTGCTTCACGCCCCGGGTTTTCTGTTTCGTCAGTTCAGTTAAATGCGTCTGGAGAACGCAGGCCAGGCGTTTCGATTCGGAGAGGTTCGAGTCGAGCACCATATCCTTTAAAATGAGGTTCACTTCGGTCTCGGACGTCAGCTTATTTCCCTGGGTCGGATCAAGGCCCTTGTTCTCGAGCTCGGCCAGGCGCTTCGAGGTCCCGTCGGTCGTGGAGTTTAAGAGGTAAGTCTCGATGCCCTCGGCCTGCCCGCGAGGGAGAGAATTCATGTGGATCGAAATAAAGATCTTCGCTCGCGCCCGGTTCGCAATCGCCGTTCGTGCGTTCAGGGCGATATCGGCGTCGCGGTCCCGGGTGAGTAAAACGGGATAGCCCTTTTTTTCAAGCTGCCGCTTCGCTTCCTTAGCTAACCCCAGCACCGCCTCCTTTTCGGAGAAGGTGACCTTACCTTCCTTATGGATCGCGCCGAAGTCGCTGCCCCCGTGCCCCGGATCGAGCACGACCGTGAAATCGTCGATGGGGGTGGCGGCCCGAGCCGGCGCAGCGCCGACGGCCGAAACCAAAAGAAGGAGGAGGAGAGAGGGCCAGGGCTTGCTCATTTATTCCAGGATATGTGAAAAGGGGAGTCGTGGGGAGTAAGAAGAAAAAGCCGGGCGTCGTTTCAAGTCAAACTTCCGCGGGCACGGCGGCGGTCGCAGTTCGGGCGTTCGGAATACCTGCGCTCCGTGAACTCGTCGCGTGGTTTAATCGCTCGCGGCGCGTACTCCCCTGGCGCGAGGATCCGTCGCTTTACCGCGTCTGGATCTCGGAGATTATGTTGCAGCAAACCCAGGTGATTACGGTGCTGCCTTACTTCGACCGTTTTATGACGGCGTTTCCTACGGTGGAAAAACTCGCGGTCGCTCCGGAAGCCGCGGTTTTAAAAGCGTGGGAGGGCCTCGGGTATTATTCCCGCGCGCGAAATCTTCACCGGGCTGCGAAGGCGATTCATGCGGCGGGAGATTTTCCGCGTACGCGGGAGGGTTGGCTCGAGATTTCGGGCGTCGGTCCGTATACCGCCGGCGCGATTACTTCGATCGCGCTCGGGCTTCCCGAACCGATCGTCGACGGAAATGTCGAACGCGTCTTCGCGCGTTTACGCCGCCTGGACCGCGCGACGGGAGAAGCAAATTATAAAGCGGAACTCTGGGAGCTTTCGAAACGGGCGGTGTTACGCGCCCATGCCGATGGGCTTTCTCCTTCGGAATTAAATCAGGCGTGGATGGAACTCGGGGCGACGATCTGTACGCCGAGAAATCCTAAATGCGAACTCTGTCCCGTAATCCGCGAGTGCGCGGCGAAGCGCGCGGACGTCGTCGCCGAGTATCCGACGAAGAAAAAACGGGCGGAGTGGATCCACGTTCAGGAATCCCGCGTGGCGCTCGTAGATCTCGCGGGGGGGAAGATCTACCTTGAACAAACCGCGAAGGGCGAGTGGCGGGAAGGACTCTGGGATTTTCCGGAAATTCTGCCGAAAGTTTTCGCCGAGGCTTCCCGGAAGCCAGAAATTTTAGGTGAGTTTGCAACCCGCCACGTGGTCACTCGCCATAAAATTGAACGGCAGTTAAAGGTTTTTTCTTGGCGCGGAAAATCGAATTCCGTGACGGCCAAGAGCGCGCCCGGACGCTGGATTCTCCTCTCGGATCCCGAAGTCGCCATCAGTTCCGCGCCGAAAAAAGGAATCCGCGAACTCGTCGAGCGCTTCCTCGCTTAGTGGCCGGTTTCCGAGGTTTCCCCGGTGCCCGGTGCCTGTTTCTCAATGGAGTAGTGGGCCGAGTCTCCGCCTACTTTTCCGAAGGCTTCCATCGCGGCGGCGGGAAGTTTAATCAGCTCGTGAGTCTTCGCGCCGAAGCGTCCACCGA
>JANXTV010000421.1 GCA_025352185.1 Oligoflexia bacterium | reverse complement strand
CGAATCGCTCGACACGGTGCGGGCAGTGTTCGTCGCACAGGAGGCGAGCCCTAAACCGAAAAGGAAGCCTAAACCTACGACGGCGGAAACTGTTCTTTGCATTCTACACTTCTCCCTTACCGACTCTTCGGCGCTCAGGCGAAATTACTGAAGTTAAAATCCGCTCTACCCGGAAATAAAAGTACCCCCGGAACCGCGCTCTGGTTCCGGGGGCTGGGCTTAGACTGTGAACCTCGCGAGCACTATTACCCCGAGATTCGGGCGCACACTCGGTTTACCCGGACAGTTTAAAACTATCCGAGAAGACGGAGTGCGGATTGCGGGGCGGTGTTCGCCTGCGCTAATACGGCCACTCCGGCCTGTTGAAGGATGTTACCGCTAATCAGTTTCGAGGATTCCGAAGCGACGTCCGTATCTCGGATACGGCTATTCGCTGCAGAGTAGTTCTCTTTCTGAATGGCGAGGTTATTAATGGTGGATTGCAACTTATTCTGCTGCGCTCCCAGATCGGCTCGCGATCCGTTCACCATATTTAAGGCTTTATCTACGGTGTCGAGTGCATCGCGTGCACCACTGGACGACTTATAGTCGAGTCCGTCGATACCGATGTGATCGGCCGTGACATTATAATTTTCGGGCTTGAAGAGAATCGAGTCCCCTTTCGAGGCTCCGACGTGAAAGCTGAGGTCCTTACCGGAACCGCTCAGGAGCGGAGTGCCGTTAAAGGTGGTAACCTTTGCGATACGATCCACTTCTTGTTTTAACTGTTGAACTTCTTTATCTACGAAACCGCGTTCCGTATCGCCGATCGTGTCCGATGCAGCTTGGACCGCAAGTTCGCGCATCCGAATCAGCATGTTTCCGATTTCATTCATGCCGCCTTCTGCGACCTGAATGAAGGATACACCATCGTTTGCGTTTCGTTCTGCCTGGCCGAGGGAGCGGATCTGCGATTTTAACTTTTCGCTGATCGAGAGTCCGGCGGCATCGTCACCCGCTTGGGTAATTCGATTACCCGAAGCGAGGCGATTATAGCTCTTTGCTTGTTCGGTGGACGAGGTCTGTAAAGCGCGCGACGCAGACATTGCTGCGACGTTAGTCGATATTCTTAAGCCCATGATACGTTCCTCCGGCCGGACGTTCTACTGGTGGGTAAGAGTCCGGGGTTCGTATATTTGTGCTACCCAAGAAAAACTCCGGGGCAGATTAGGCTGAAGGCTTCGATCGCTCTATTCCTCCGACCTAACATAGATCATATCGGAGAAATGTCGCATTGCATTAAAAAAGATTAAATCCTTAACAGTTGGAGCTAACCATCTGATAAGAAAGGAATTGTAAATATACAATTATTAAGGAATCTCCACCTTTTAGGGTGAAGAGGGGGAATCCGGATTTTATCCCGAATCCCCCTCCCGGTGGATACACATAGAGCCTCTACACACCGAACTAGGGACTTTGATTTGGAGTTCGGCGGTTACCCCGTGAGGTTTCCCTCACTTGGCAACGGACTTCGGCATTCTCAGCCGCTCAAGTGAAACGCTTTCGGAATTATCCGAGGAGTTTCAGCGCGAGCATCGAGTTTTGATTCGCTTGGCTGAGGACCGACGTCGTTGCTTGGGTGAGGATATTGTTCTTCGTGAGTTCAGCAGTCTCGGAAGCCATGTCCACATCACGAATCCGGCTGTTACCCGCGGAGAGGTTTTCGTTATAGATGGCCATGTTATTGATCGAAGACTGGAGACGATTCTGGAGAGCGCCCATTTCTGCGCGGTTTCCCGAGAGTTTCGTGATCGCAGAGTCGATCTTATCGAGGTTGTTCTGAGCCGATTCTTTCGTAGCGACGGACATGCCGGCGACTCCGAGAGCGTCTGCGGTCGAATTTACCTTCGCGACATCGTACTGGAAACGATCCAGCACTTTATCGTTCTTAAGACCCACTTGGATCTCGAGAACATCGCCTTCTCCGGCAAGGAGTTTTCGGCCGTTATATTCGGTCGATTTAGCGATACGGTCGATTTCGGAACCGAGTTGCTTAACTTCTTTATCGATGAAACCGCGTTCAGTGTCGCCGATCGTGTCGGAAGCGGCCTGAATCGAAAGTTCGCGGAAACGAGTCAGGATGTTACCCGTTTCGTTCATCGCGCCTTCTGCAGTTTGAATCATCGAAATCCCGTCGTTCGCGTTACGCATGTCCTGCGCTAACGAACGGATGTGGGACTTCATTTTTTCGGAAATCGCGAGTCCGGCAGCATCATCTGCTGCGCGTACGATGCGGGATCCCGAAGATAAGTGTTCAAGGTTCAACTTTTGGTTCGAACCGTTAATGCCTAAAGAACGCTGAGCCGCGAGCGACTGAATGTTCGTATTAATTCTTAAACCCATTTACCAACCTCCTGGAACAAGGCTCGACGTAGTCCGAGATGTATCGGCCCCCGAGGGAGATGGACCACTCCACCTCCTTCCGAGAACCTTCTCAGAAGACACGAACCCCTAGTTTTAGCAGGATTGCTGTACCCTGCTGACCGAAGGGCCCCGGTGAAACCATTTCACGGGAACTCTTCCATCAAGAATCATTTCGGTCAGGTACTGTCGTTACTTTAGACAAAATTAGTCGGGTATATCTGGTATTTCAAAGAGTTATGACGTGGTGCGTTAGTTGTTTGATATGACTGATTTTTATACACCCATTCAAACTAAGCGCGAGACCATTAAAAGTAAAAACTGAAGTAAATGACGCAAAGTATCTGTACTGAAACGCTACGGATTAACCCTAGAAATAATGCTCCGCGCATTTAAAAAGTGGGGCGTTACACCCCGGAAATCAAGTCGGCAGCCGAATAGGGGTCGATCTGCCGCTTCACCATCTGGTCGAGCAGTTCCAGACCCGACCGCGTTTGAAATGCGCCCTCAACCGTTCGCCCGAGACGTTCCGAAAGGATATCGAGCACTTCTTCCTTTAAAAAACGACGACTCTTTTCGTCTCGACGTCCGGATTTTGTAAGCCAGGCTTGGTGGGCGTCGACCGATTCCATCAGCGCTTCAATCCCCACCGCCCGAACCGCTTCGGTCTTACAAACGGGAATCATCCAAGAGTTTTCATCGTGATCATTCATACCGACCATCGTGATGAGTTCTTTCACGAGCTTATCCGCCTCGGGACGATCGCTCTTATTCACCGCGAATACGTCGGCAATCTCCATGAGACCCGCCTTCATCACCTGGATCGAATCCCCACTCTCCGGAACCAGCGCCACGATTACCGTCTGCGCGAGTTTTAAGATATCGAGTTCCGTCTGGCCGACGCCCGCGGTCTCCACTAAAATATGGTCAAATCCCGCCGAATCTAGCACGAGGACGACTTCCTTCGTCGCGTGCGAAAGACCGCCATGCTTACCACGCGTCCCGAGCGAACGAATGAAAACGCCTTCGTCGCTGGTGTGTTGTTGCATCCGGATGCGGTCTCCAAGAATTGCGCCTCCCGAAAACGGGGACGAGGGGTCAACCGCGACGATAGCCACTCGCTTTCCCTTTTTTCGAAGGTAAACGGCGAATTGATCCACCATGGTCGATTTTCCTGCGCCCGGAGGACCGGTGATTCCCCATACTTGGGCCTTCCCCGAATGCGCATAAATCCGTTTCATCACTTCGTTTAAATCCGGATCCCGATTCTCAACTTTTGAAATCAGACGAGCGAGCGCTAGGCGCTTTCCGGCGCGCATGTCCGTAATGAGTTGATCGACTCGCGCCTCTCCGCTCTGGGGTTTCAGGTTCGCTTCGGTGGATTTAGTTTTCGGTGGCGTCACTCTTTCATTTTCTACCATAGCTTTACTTATGCCGCTCCGAGACAGAACCCGATTTCTCTGGAAAAGGGGGGAATCTTTTCTATGCTGAAGGGATCGAACTTACGAAGGGAAACGGGAATCATGGGTATCTTTAATTTTCTGAAAAAACAGTTCATCGACGTCATCGAATGGCCAACGGCCGACGAGGGCGTACTGGTGC
>JANXTV010000390.1 GCA_025352185.1 Oligoflexia bacterium | reverse complement strand
GAATTCTGGTCGAATATCCCGTACCTCGTGTTTGCGGTAATTCTTCTCATACGAGGCTTCCGCGAAAAGAAGGGCCTGGCGTCGATCCCCCTTCGATTTGGTTTCTACGCACTCTTCGTCGGGATTTGCTCGTCGCTCTTTCATGCCTCCCACACTTACGTCTTCGAAACTTTCGATTTGGGTGCAATGTATTTCCTCGGGACGGAACTTATCGTTCAGAATCTTTCTCGCTTGGGATGGTTACGGTACCGTTCTCCGCTACCGCTCGCAGGACTTGTTTTCATGGGTGGCTGGCTCCTTCTCCTAGGCCTGCGCGGCTCACCACGTCTCTGGGTTTTCGGCGCGATGGTCGCGGTCGCGCTCCTTTTCGAGGCATTGCTGGCGATTCGAAATCGCCGCTTAAAACTTACGATCGATTATTCCGCGTTGATCCAGAGCCTCGTCTTATTCGCGATTTCCTACGGGTTTTGGATGGTCGACTATACCGGTTTAGTTTGTCACCCCGATAACCATTTATGGTCGGGGCATGCCCTCTGGCACATCGTAAATGCAGGCTGCTTTTTGACACTCTCTCGGTTCTATTCGACTTGCCGGGTTCCGGTTCGCTCGGTACCCTAAGGGCTATGACGAATACCGACGAAAACCAGGTCACACTCCCTAAAAAAGGCACTTCCCGAGACGCGTTGATCGAGCAGCTCCAGGGACTTCATGCCCGGGATACGAACTGGCACGACGGCCGAACTTTTAGTTTGGTCTATCACGCGAGTGATGAGCACACCGAATTTTTGAAAAAGGCCTACGCCGTTTATTTTCATCAGAATGGACTGAACCCATCTGCATTTCCGAGCCTCCAAAAATTTGAGGCGGAAGTCGTATCGATCTCCGCAAATCTCCTGGGCGGCGGTGCCCAAGCTGCAGGCACCATGACTTCGGGTGGAACCGAATCCGTTCTGATGGCGATTAAAACGTACCGAGACTGGGCGAGAGCGACGAAGCCCGAAATCAAAAATCCAGAAATGATTGTACCGCTATCAATCCACCCGGCTTTCGATAAGGCGGCCCACTATTTTGACGTTAAAATTCGCAAGGCTCCCCTCGGTAGCGATTTCCGAGTCGACTTAGATGCCGTAAAGAAAATGATTAATCCGAACACGATTCTTCTCGTGGGTTCGGCGCCCCAGTACCCCCAGGGTGTGATCGACCCGATCGCGGAACTCGGACAACTCGCGAAGGCGAATGGCATCGGTTTACATGTCGACGCCTGCGTCGGCGGCTTTATCCTCCCGTTCCTAAAAAAGGCGGGGTATCCAATACCTCCGTTTGATCTTTCGGTTGACGGAGTGACCTCGATGTCCGCCGACCTCCATAAGTACGGCTTTGCCGCAAAGGGTGCTTCGATCGTTCTCTATAAAGATAAAGAACTGCGTCGCCACCAATTCTTTGTTCTCTCCGAATGGCCGGGCGGATGTTTTGCATCCCCATCGATGCCGGGCACGCGACCGGCCGGTTCGATTGCCGCCGCCTGGGCTACGCTTCAGGCTTTCGGAGAAGACGGTTACCTGCAGATCGCGAAGACGTGTATGGATAACACGAAGAAGATTCAGGACGGAATTCGGGCGCTTGGATTTCGCATTATCGGCCAGCCCGAAATGTCGATCTTTGGATTCGATTCCGAAACGATGGATGTCTACGCAGTCGCCGATCAGATGCAGGCACGCGGATGGTATATCGATCGTCAGCAAAAGCCGACGTGTCTCCATCTCATGGTGACTCCTGCCCACACCGCCCACATTGATACGTTCCTGAGGGATTTAAAGGAATCGGCGGCACTCGTTAAAGGAAACCCGAATCTTTCCACCGAGGGAATGGCGGCGATGTACGGGATGATGGCAAAAGTTCCGGATCCGTCCATGGTGGATCAAGTGCTTTATCAATATATGGACGAGCGGTACGCGACCGGGGCCGCGCCTAAGCTCGGATGACTTCGCTGACGGGGAAAGTCACGGATTCGCCGTTTGAACCTGCGAAAACCGAGGAAACTTTGCCGTTACTCCAGAGTGCGATCGCACGAAAATCGAGACTTCAATGCTGGTCTCCCGGTCAGAAACATTCCTATACTTCACGGATCGTAAAGGTAAATGAAACCTCGGGACTGATTTCGATTTCGATCGCTAAGGAAAACCCCGGCGGAGATGAGTTCGAGGCGGCGCTCGTTCGGGAATCTTTCGAGGAGATTCTTTTCTCGCTTCAGCTTCCGACCGATATCATTTTCTTTAAGGCGGAACTTCGGCGCGGCGAAAGTGGATTTATCACGGCGCGCGTGAAGGTCCCGATCTTTAAAATACAACGCAGACTCGCCCTGCGGCTCCCTATCCCGGGCGCGCGAACCGTCCTGATCCAGTTACCGAATGCGGCCCAAATCTCGGCCGAACTCGTAAATCTTTCCGAGGGTGGGATTGCGGTTTCCTTAAATGAAAAGTCGGAGTTTGACCTCCTCGTCGCAACGAAAAGCCTGGTTCGAATTACGTTCGAGGTGAATGAAATTCCAGTTTCGACGTCAGCCCTCATCCGGCACGGGTTTTCGGCCGGATCGACGATGGTGAAAAAGGCCTACCGCATCGGAATCGCATTCCAGGGAATCGACGTTAAACTAAAGGATCGCCTCTCTCAGTACGTCTTCGAAGAAAGCGCAAAATTTCTCGGACGTTACTGATGAGTGCCGACCGAAAGTGTTTCGAGTGCCATGCGGTTAAGTACGGACACCTGCTTCGATGCGCGTCCAATTTCGACGATTTCGTGAATCGCCCAGAGTTGCTCGCTCGTCCATCCCTTTTGGCTGCGAATATCTAAGGTTTCTTAGCGGCCGTCGCGTCTTGGGCCACTTTGATGGCTTCGGCGAGATCCTTCTCAAGCTTCGCAGTTTTTTCTTTCCACGAGTCGATATCGGGAGGATCACGTCGCGCGATCACGAGCTCCGTAATTCTCGTCTTCAGTTCCTTATTCTCGGCTTCGAGCTCAGAGAGTCGTTTTCGGGTATCTCCGAGGTCTCCGAGCTCTTTTGTACGAATTTCCTGCTTATATTGTTTCTGCTGATCTTCGGTTACCGCGGGAGCCGGTGCGGGAGACTGGACCGGAACGGGAGTAGCCGCGGGACCGGGAACCTGGGTGGAAGCGGGAGCCACAGCCGAAGTCGGTGCGGCGACCGCTTTGGGGGTTTCGGGTGCACCGGACGTAGCGAGTTTTCCCACGATTTCGTCTGGCACCTTCGGATAGAAAAATTCGATTGCGCCGTTTCGATCCGCGAAACAGCGCACCACCGGCGGTTTCGAAAAGGCTTCGATTTTAGCCCGAGTGAGTGGAGAGATCGAGGCGAGGACGATTTGACCGGCGAGTTCGGATGCGAGGAGATTCAGGATCGCCATTTCACGCAGAACGGGAGTCGTGAAAGTTCCGGAGTCCGTGAGTTCCAGAATGATTTTATTTTTCCCGGTGCTGAATAACTTTTTAATACCCGCGCGCAGAACGGCAAAGTTTTCCGGGTTTACCGGTCCGTCGACGTGGAGAATGCTGATGTCTCGAACGGACTCGAGTTTAAGTTTCATCTATTCGGCGAGCCTCGCGCGGTAATAGTAAACTTTCATTAAATCGCGACGCGTAATAATCCCGACGAGTTTCCCCGCCTTATTGATCACGGGCAGGCGTCGATATTTTGTTTCTATAAATTCGTTTACGATTTTCGAGAGCGGCGTATCTTCCGATATTGCGTCGACATTCTTCGAATACTTAATGAGTTGTTGGAATACTTTAGCATTCGAAAATTTAGATTTCGAAATCTGATTCAGGATGTCGTACTCGGAGAGCACGCCCATCATCTTTCCCTTTTTATCTACGACGGGCAGACCGGTGATGCGGTAATTAATGAGGACCTTTAGTGCGTCCTCGATGGTCATGTCGTCGGTTGCATTCACCAGATCACGGCTCATGATCTCTTTTGCGGTCGTCTCACTCATGCTTTTAGTTTATTCCGGAAATCCTCGAGAAGAAATAGACCGGCGGTGGTTTTGGCCGAATGTTTGACATATGCGTTGAATCGTCTGAACCTGGTAATAGATGTCGCTCGATGCGGTGAACAGTAAGCTCGGTCAGAGCCTCTCGCAGTACCTAATCCCCGTGACCCCCGGACCTACCTTAGAGCGTGTCATCGAAATGACGCTCGATAAGGAGCGGTACGCCGGAGACCTTACGCCAATCGTAATGGAGAACTCTGCCTATGCGCAGTTAGTTCTGAAGGTCGACTTTCTCCAGACGCGAGTGAAGGCCTGGATCTCGGAGATGCCGGAAGGTCAGGTGAATTATCGCCTCATTCTTGAACGAATCTTCATCCTCCTCGGTAAGCAGGCCTCTAGAAACCTCATCGCTTCGATTCGCCTCGCGCGCCTCGGAAATATGCTCCCCAAGAAAAAATCGGAAAGGTTTAGTCCGAATCCGCGGGAGCAATTAAAGCAGGCTCTCACTTGCGAAGAGTTTTGCGAGTTTCGAAATTATGCCTCAACCGAAGTGGCATTCCTCGCCGGACTGCAATTCGATTTTCTCCAGGTCGCACTGCTAAAAGCAAAAGCCCCGCGGGATGCCTTGAACGCGATCGGGATGGTTTTTATCGACAGCCTGAAGGTGGCCCATTGTGCCTACGAAATTGGGGCCCGGATGGGTTCGTTTCCAAACAGCGAATTCGCATTTCCAGCCGCCCTCAGTCTCGGACTGGGTAAGGCGCTCATGTATCCACTCTTTCCGAAAGAAGGGAAGGACCCTTCCTACGCCGCTTTCCTTACCGAGGTGGAAAAAAAGACGACTTTAAAGTGGGAGTTTGCGGAACTTGAGGAGCGTCGGCGCTTTCCCGTCACCTCGGCCGAGCTTTCGGCGCTCGCGGTACGAAATTACAGTTTTTTTAAACGAATCGAACCCGCCATTCGATATTCGTCCGAACCCTATTTTCTGAAGAAATCACAGCCGAAATTCTATCCGCTGGCACTGTTACTGAGCATCGCGGAATGCGTAGCGATGGGTCGCCCCCCGAAAAACCACGACCTCGAAGGTCTAAAGGCGTTAAAAATTAGTCCGGT
>JANXTV010000352.1 GCA_025352185.1 Oligoflexia bacterium | reverse complement strand
ATCGTTCCGTCGCAGGATATCGTTCTCGGGCTCTATTACATGACCCGTGAACGTCCGTACGCGAAGGGCGAAGGCAAGATCTTCTCGAATCCGCAAGAAGTCGAAATGGCTCTCCAATCGGGCGCCGTTCACCTTCAAGCGAAAGTGAAAGTCCGCATTAACGGTAAAGTCGAAGAGACGACCGTGGGACGTTCGCTCCTTTCGGAGATCGTTCCGGCCGAAATCCCATTCAAGCACTACAATAAAGTCCTCGGTAAGAAAGACCTCGCCGAACTGATCGATACTTGCTTCCGCCTCTGCGGAAACAAGAAAACGGTTCTCCTCGCCGACGGAATTATGCAAACCGGCTTTAAGCAAGCCATGCGCGGCGGGATCTCGATCGCCGTCCAAGACATGCTCATGCCTCCAGAGAAGAAAGAACTTCTCGACGGCGCTTATAAGCAGGTGCAGGAAATCGAAAACCAATACGTCGAAGGTCTCATCACCGACGGCGAACGTTACAACAAGGTCATCGATATTTGGGCGCAAACGTCCGAAGCCATCGCCTCGGCCATGATGAAACGCCTCTCGGTTCAAACCTTCACGGCTCCTAAAGGCTGGAAAGGACAGGGCCCGAAAGAGCTCGTCTCTTCCTCCTTTAACGCGATCTTTATGATGGCGGACTCCGGAGCCCGGGGATCGAACGCTCAGATTCGTCAGCTCGCCGGTATGCGCGGACTGATGGCTAAACCATCCGGTGAGATCATCGAAACGCCGATCGTTTCGAACTTCCGCGAAGGTCTGACCGTTCTCCAGTACTTCGTGTCTACGCACGGAGCACGTAAAGGTCTCGCCGATACCGCTCTGAAAACGGCTAACTCCGGATACCTGACTCGTCGTCTTGTCGACGTCTCCCAAGACGTGATCGTGACCGAGCCAGACTGCGGAACGCTCGAAGGCCTCTGGGTTTCGTCTCTGGTGGAAGCCGGGGAAGTCATCGAGAAGCTCGGCGACCGAGTTCTCGGCCGCGTGACGCTTGAAGAAGCACTCGATCCAATCTCCGGTGACGTAATCGTCGCTGCGGGTACCGAGATCGACGAAGATATGGTCATCGCGCTCGAAGGCGCGGGAGTCGACCGAGTGAAAATTCGCTCGGTTCTCTTCTGTCAGTCGAAGCGCGGGATTTGTACCCTCTGCTACGGCCGTGACTTAGGTCGTGGACGTACGGCATCCATCGGTGAAGCAGTCGGCGTTATCGCCGCTCAGTCGATCGGTGAACCGGGTACTCAGCTCACCATGCGTACTTTCCACATCGGGGGCGCTGCTTCTCGACGTGCCGAACAGTCGAACATCGAAGTGAAGACGAAGGGAACGCTTAAGTTCATCAACCTCGTTACGGTTCGAAACAAAGAAGGCACCATGACGGTCATGAACCGTAACGGTGAACTCGCGGTTATCGATGCTAACGGGCGTGAACGTGAACGTTACTCGGTTGTCTACGGAGCTAAGCTCGTCATGAAAGATGGCGACCAACTTGAAAAAGGTAAGCTCGTAGCCGAGTGGGATCCTTACTCGACTCCGATCATCACGGAAACGCCGGGAACGGTTACTTTCGAAGACATCGAAGAAGGAACGAACATGCAAGAGCAGTTCGACTCCGTCACCGGTCTCTCGCACAAAGTGATCGTGGAATCGAAAGCGACGGATAAGCGTCCGAAGATCATCATCACGGATGGCAAAGGCAATCCGATGAAGATCGAGAACACGAACCGCGTTGCTCGTTACATGATTCCGGTGGGCGCAACGATCACCGTCAGCGATGGCGACGCCATCATGGCCGGTGACCCGATTGCCCGGATTAACCGTGAATCCGCGAAGACGAAGGACATCACCGGGGGTCTTCCTCGCGTGGCCGAACTCTTCGAAGCTCGTAAACCTAAAGACTCCTCCGTGGTGGCTGAAATCGACGGGATCGTATCCTTCGGTAAAGACACTAAAGGTAAGCGTAAAGTCGTAGTCACCCCTGAGGGTGCCGAAGCTCGCGAATACCTCATCGGTAAAGGACGTCACTTAACGGTGAACGAAGGCGATTACGTGAAGGCTGGGGAACCGCTTAACGACGGTCCAGTGAACCCACACGATATTCTCCGCGTCTTAGGTGATCGCGCCCTGGCTAAATACCTCGTGGACGAAGTCCAGGAAGTGTATCGCCTCCAAGGGGTGAAGATTAACGATAAGCACATCGAGACGATCGTTCGTCAGATGCTTCGTAAAGTAAAAGTGAAGGACGTTGGCGATACGACGTTCCTCTCCGGCGAACAGGTAGAACGTGGCGTAATGGAAAACGAGAATAAGCGCGTAATTGCGGGCGGCGGAGTCGCTTGTACGTCTGAACCGCTTCTCCTTGGAATCACGAAAGCCTCGCTTACCACCGATTCCTTCATCTCGGCCGCTTCCTTCCAGGAAACGACTAAGGTGCTTACGGACGCGGCAGTGGCCGGTCGTACGGACTTCCTCCGCGGACTGAAAGAAAACATCGTCATGGGTCGCCTGATCCCTGCCGGTACCGGACTCCTGAAGTACAAAGCGCTTTACGCAGAAGTAGACGCCGAAGAGACGACGACTCCGTCGGCTCCGGCTCCGACGCTGCAGCAGCAAGCTTCGGTTTAATTTAAAGAAGGGGGTTCTGAGCGATGCTCGGAACCCCACCTTCGAGGGAGCTTAGCTCAGCGGTAGAGCAATGCTTTTACACAGCATCGGTCGTAGGTTCGATCCCTACAGCTCCCACCATTCAAGCTTTTAAACGAACCCGGGACAGAAATTTTTTCTGCTCGGGTTTTTTCGTGTGATTTCAAGGGAGAGTAAGCGTTTTCAAGCCGCCGCTCTCCCTTCTTTATTTGGTCCGCGCCCACGTAAAAGTGCATTTTAAATCCCGTCTTCGTGATGACGACTTGGTGCACGAGGGCCTGGATAATTTTCCGTTTTGTTTCGGCGTCGATCACTTCCGACGTCGGATGGAGGCTAGTCATTTTAGCGAACATCCTGTCAAGCCGAGATTCAGTCGCGATTTCTTGGGTGGGATTCTTTTGCTCAAGAGCGCGGATCTCGTTTTCGAGTCGGGTATTCGCTCCTGCAAGGGTTCGCATTTCGGAATAGAGGGGCTCGGCGGGTACTCCTTCAGGAAGCTCCCCGATCCTTCGTGCGAGGTTCGCGATCTTTCGTTCGGTGGAGGATTTCTCATGGATTTTCTTTTCGAGAGAATCGGACGAGCTTGGATTTCTCTCTAAGTTCCGAATCGCTGCGAATAGTTTTTCACGGTGGACACCGTCGATGATGGCGACGACTTCCTTCCACGCCCGTTCTTCGAGCTTCTTCGCCGGAATCCGGTGGGGCTGGCACCTGAGGGATTTCACTTCGAGCGTCTGCTCTCGTTTTACCTGGCTCCCATGTTCGTAATATCCGACTTTACCCGAGTTTCCGTAAGCAGACCGACCGACGAGGATACTCCCGCATTCCTCGCAGGAGATCCGCGAACTGAATAAGTAGGGATAACGCGACTCTCGCCCTGTTTTCTGCTTCTTCCCCGCAAGCAGTACCGCCTTCGCCTCCTCGAACGTGGCTTCGTCGATGATCGGTGGCCATACCGCTTTCACACCCTCGGTGGCGGTTTTCGATTTCAAGGGGCGTATGGCGATATAGACCGGGTTCGAGAGCATCCGGTACAGGCTATCGAAAGTGAAATGCTTTAAGCGCCGCATGAATCCACCGCCGCGAAGCTCGGACCCGTAATGAAAGCCGTTCGAGTTTAACCACTTCGCAGCATTGGATACGGAACCCTGGTCGATGAGCGCGCGATACGCCGTGCGGACGATTTCCGCCTCCTTTTCAACGATACGGAGATTACCTCGGTTATCAGGATCGGGTTCGTACCCCATCGGAAGTACGCCACCGTTCCAAAGTCCGCGACGAGCGCGGGCTTCCATGTTCGCGGAGACGCGCTCCGAGGTCTGACGGCGTTCGTACTGGCTAAAGTTTGCGAGCGAAAAGAGCATCATCTCACCGCTCGCCGTCGAGGTATCGAAATTTTCGCGGAGGCTTAAGAACTGACAGCCGTGGGCGAGCATGAACTCCCAGATTTCCGAGAAATCCTTTATCGATCTCGATAGGCGGGAAAGTTCGGTGACCATCACGACATCGACCGATCCACCTTCGATATCGCGAAGGAGCCGCTTAAGTTCCGAGCGATTCATATCCTTACCCGACTTCACGTCCGTGTAGGTTCCGACGTGACTCCCGTACCCGTCGCCCATCTGGTTCTTAAGCCGGAGCGTGAGCGCGAGCCGATCTTCCTGGTTCTTGATCGTTCCTTCGGGCGATTCATTCTGCTCTTCGGTCGAGCAGCGAATGTAGTACGCGACTTTGCGGAGGGCGTTTTCAGGCCGCAGTTTTCGGTTCGTCTTTTCCATCGGACACGTCTCTCTCCCCGGAAGCTTGGCTTTCGGCGGTTAAGGTTTCATGAAGATAGATAGAGGAAGATTGGATTTCGCCAGAGTTGGCGAAATTTTCGAGACTCTCGGAGCTGGTAAGGAACGGATATAACGTTTCCGCGACTCGGGCAAGGCGTGCGGCGTATTCGGACGGCTTCATCTCGACCGCGATCCTAACGACTGACGTGATTTCGTATTTATATTTTCGACCTGGCTGATTCAGACTCATCTGCCCCCCCTAACTCACTTACGACCTAAGGCGACGCGCTCCCACGCATCCCCTGTTCAGAACTGAATAGATTTACCTCGATTTAAAAACTCTCCGATTCCGGCACCCGCATTCCCATGACTTCCATTCCACTGCTGACCACTTCACCAGAACATCGTGGCGGGGGAGTGGTCAGCAGTGGAATGCTCCTCGCCGCCCCGCTCATGCGGGTGCCGGAATCGTTCGCTTTGAAGAGCAAAACTTTTCTTCACCGCTGCAATCTCAAATGAGAAAAAAGAAATCCCCTAGGAAAACTGCAAAGATTACCGGGTAAAAACTATTCGCCGCTACGTGACCAACGAAGCGACCATACGTGTTCACATCGTTGGTCACGTAGCGACGGCCAAGAAAGCGAGTGCGAACGTGTAGCCCGAACCCATGGTTGGAGATCCGGTACACGCTTGTACCGGATCTCCAACCGCGCGAAATTGCTTTCGATGGAAAGCAAAAAAAGCCCTGACGGAAAAGACTACGATAAGGACTACGCGTAGTCCCGTCGGTAGTCCTCTCGCAGCCCGTGATTTACCGAGTTTACGGAAATACCCTGGGCTCCCCACCCACCCTGTTTGTTCGAATCGCGAAAAATATTTGAGACCAGCACTTCAGCAATGAATACTCGGTCGATGTCTGATGAAATTCTCTTTGCTCTCGCGGTCGCGCGTTTTTAAGCTGCGATCCTTTTCGGGTTTCCCCTCCTTACTCGGGCTCCTATAGAGCGAAGGGTGTGCCGTTTTCGTCCGGACCGACGGAGTGGGTAACCCCTTGAAAATGCGAAAGTTTGACCTCTGCCAAGAGAATAAAGTGACGTTTAGGGGCGATTTTTGCGCGCTAAACTATCGCAATAATTGAGATAGTTTTCTCCAGGAAATCCTCGCTTGCTTATATGTGACGCATTGCGGTATAACTCGCGCGATCGAACTTTTGGCCTACGCTCACGCCTCGTGATCCCGAGCACTGGTCCGCATTCTGAGGCGAAGGGATCGCGAGCGGCGGCAACGTCGTAAACTTTTATCAAGTGAGCAGTGTAAATATCTGAGGTTGCTTAGAAACAAGCTAAGATAGCACGGTCGTATGCATTCTGAAGCCCAACGAGCAGGGCAATTTCCGTAACCACGTCTATCCTCGGGAATACAACGAACCCTGAGTCGTCTGCGTCTGGATGACCAGGCAGGAGTACCGAGCGAAATTCGTTTGCTTCGTTGATTTGGCAACCCATCACGCCACAGAAAATATCTTTTCGCTTGTAAGGACCGCCTTCAGGGGTTCTCGTGGTTTCTGCATTGGCGATATTCAAGGACACTGCGTCGATTTGAACGATGAGCTGCTCAACAAGTGGGCAGGCATTCTGAGCTGCTTGAACTGATGACATCCCTACTAGACTAAAAAGCAGAATTTGAATGATCGCTGTCATTGAATAAGCGTAATCTAGGTTTTTGATATTGTCCTAGTCTTAGGTAGCGGAGAGACGGTTAAAAAAGATAATCACGCAGCTTTCTACCCAGCTTTCGATTTTCTCATGAGTTTAAGGAACCGGTCGAGAAGTTGCTCGACATCGCATTAACGCGTAGCGAATGCTTACGCTACGCGTTAATGTATCGTATTGCCCAGCTAACCCCGCCCCTCCAGCAGGCATCCGACGAAGCGGCCTGTCGCCTGCTCCTGAAACAGCTCTTTCGCCCCCAGCACCAGCGAATCGAAGAAGTTTTTTTCTGAAAGAAAGTTGACCTCGAACTCCATATCGATATTGAATCGCAACCGGACCCTCCCTTGGTTCGTGAATAGCGTGATGGATAAC
>JANXTV010000028.1 GCA_025352185.1 Oligoflexia bacterium | reverse complement strand
CGGAAGTCGATTCCGATATTCTCGCGCGCTACGAACCTTTCCATTTGGGCGATCGATTCGACATTCGTAAAGCGACTCTCTCCGGATCCCGCCTCGAATCCGACGGCATCACCTCGAGCGCGCAGTACGTACCGGAATGCGTGAACGGACGCATCAGCCGGTTAAACCGCACGGCGAGTTTTGGTCCCCGTCGAACGTGGGAACTCGGGGTCGGTGCGAGTACGGAAGAGTATCCTCTCGCATTTGTGCGGTGGAAAAGCAGTCGCCTTTGGAGTTCGGCTTCGAACTTGAAAATAGAACTCTTCGGCTCTAACATTCGGCAGGATTTCACGGTCGATTTAAAGTGGTACGCCACCCGGCTCGATCGACGGTTTTATTTAAGACCTGGGTTTGAACTGCAGCGAAAAAAAGAGGTCCAGTACGAAACGATCGAAACGAAAGTGAGCCTGCTCGCCGGCCGCACTTTCGATATGGGCGACTGGACGCTCGAGCCGGAAGCGGGAACCTACGTTCGCCGTGTAAAGATTCTCCGGTCGGCCGATCCACGGACCGACACGCTACTGACCCCGACCTTTATCCTTGGCGGCCACACCCATGAGTTTGAACTCTACCGGGGAAATCCGCGGACGGGGCTAAACTTAAGAATCGCTTACGAGTTCATCCCCGGCGCGCAGGCGAATGGTCTGTCAGTTCACCGTACCGTCCTGAACGGGACCGCACTCTGGAACTACCGCGACTACGTGGAGCCCCGATGGGTCGTCGGAAGTCGATTTACTTACGGTACGATTTTTACGACGAACGGGACGGCTCCGGATCCCGCGGCGATTCCGCCCGACTGGTTATTCCTCATGGGGGGAGACCGCGACCTCCGAGGATTCAGTCGAAACTCTCTACCGAACGATTCAACCGGTGCGGGTAGCGCCTTCACGACGAGCCTGGAATCTCGGTGGCCCGGACTTTTTTCATTTCCACTTGAACCCCTCGTGTTGGTCGATTTCGGGTGGCTCGGAAACGGGAATAATCATTTCGATGCGCCCGTCTATTATTCACCGGGGGTTGGGATTCGATCGGGAACTCCGCTCGGCACTATTCGGGCGACCTACGCCCGCGGATACATTCCCGCATTTGCGGTGGCGCGAACGGAACTCTTCTTTAGCTTCGGGACGGAGTTCTAGAGATGAAAAAAACTCCCCGGGTGATTCTGAAAGTGATTTTTGGTTTACTTGCAGGCCTGATTCTCCTCGTCGTGTTTGCCATCGGAGTGGTCTGGTTTGAACCCCAGTGGGTGCTTACTTCTTCGCGACTGAGTTCATTCACCGGGCTCCCGCTCGGGATCGTATTCGAAAAACCCGATTGGCGAGAACGTAAAATTAAGGTCTCGATGGCTCCTGGGTGCCATCCGCTTCCCGAGAGCCTCGGAAGAAATTCGGTCGCTTGCTCCGAAAAGGGTGACCTCGTGTTTTCGATCCGTTTACACCGGAAGACGATCGTCCAACTGACGACGATCGACCGGGTCGATATCCATTTAACGAAAGTCGACCTTGGAGAAGCGGAAAAAAAGTCCGCGGCTCCCGCCGACGCCGCGCCTCCCGGCCCCCCGGGTTGGACGAAATACCTTTCCGATCACTTTGCGTGGGGAGAAATCTCGGTCGAAATAGATCACTTGCACAGGGCGGGGAGTGAAATGATTCTTCGCGGTTCGCTGCGGGAAGATTCGGAAGGCGAGCCCACCATGCGCGAGGAAGCCCTCCGAGCGCCTCCACTCCGGATCGACGTGGGGGTCGAGTCCCCCACTTTTTCGGCGACCGGGCGAGGAAAACTTCGACACCGGGCGGATCACCTCGAATTTTCTGAGTTTACCGCCCGTTACCGCGGAGTGGGGAAAACTCCGATGGTAGTCGACGGGGTACTTTCCGGAAAATTCGATTTAAAAACTCAGGCGCTCGATACCGATTTCAGTGCGGAATGGGCGCAGCCCTTTTCGGGTGCTCGCCGGCTATCGGCCGCGGATGGAAAGTTTCGTTTGAACGCCGAGGGGATGTTCGCGAAAAGCGAAATTCGTCTCGGCATCGATGGGAAAACGCCGCTCGGTAATTTTCCCGAGTTAACGGCGTCCGTCGAAGCCAAGATGAAAAAAACGGGCGCGGGCGGTAAGACCGCCATCGACGTAAAACTGGGGATAGCGGACTACGCGTACGGTGGACTCCACGCCTATTCCGATCTCGAACTCCGAATTATGCCCCACCCCGAGGCTACCGCTTACGAAGTAAAAAAAGGGAAGCTCCGAGTCGAACTCGCATCCTTCGCAAAGCTCGTAAAATCTCTCGAGCGTACGGCATGGTCGATTCCCGCTCCGTTTGCGGTACTCGACGGCACCGTTTCTCTCCACTCGGAGGCCATTGAGAATGACCCGAAAGGGACGAAACTCCCGTTTACTTTAAAGTCGGATCTCGCCTCCCCGGAACAGGCCCTAAAATTAAAAGCGCGCGCGATCGTTACGCTGGCCCCGCGTTCACTCTCACCCGCGGGAATTTCGGTAGCGGTAAATCTGGACCAAATCACCCTCCGCCTTCCCGATTACGATCCGATCGCGCCCACTCCCGCATTTCGCCGCGATCCGAGAATCGTGCGCTACGAAGACGGTAAAACGGCACCCAAAAAAGCCGAGAAGAAAACGCCGCCGGGAAAAGCCCCGACCGTGGTCGCCGCCCACGTCGTGAAGGAAGCTTCACTCCCCCTGGAGATTTCAGTCGAGGGCGGACCGCGGTCGCTTAAATTTTTAAACCGCCTCCTCGATCCAGCGCTCGAACTCGAGCCGAAGCTCCACCTCGATCCTATGACCGGACTACTTATGGGGGATATCCACCTTTCGACCGTGGTGGATATCGAGTACTTAAACCGAAGGGTAAAACTCGAGGCGATGTATTTTGACTTCGACCCGACTTTTTCGTTCGGATCGATCGTTTCCATGGAACGCGCGGGTTACCGAATTTCCGCCGAAGTCCGCAGCTATCAGGGGAAAACCCAGATTAAGCTTTCGAGCGAGCCACCGCTATCGGACGACGAAATCGTTTCGCTTATCATCTACGGAATGCCGCGGAATTCGATCACTTCCGAACAAACCCGTTCGGTGGGTAGCGCGCAATCCGCGATGAGTTCCCAGGCCCTCGGCGTTTTTTCATTCTGGGCCTTCGCCTCCACACCGATCGAGTCCGTACTCTACGATCCGGCGACCGAAACGTACTCGGCCGTCGTCAGGCTCCCCGGCGGCATCGTGGCGTCGATCGGAAGCAACTGGGATAACGATCGCCAAGTCTCGCTCTCGCGCTCCCTCGGAAAGAACTGGGCCGTCTCGACCGAACTGATTAAGGACTCTGAGGGAGTCGACCGCGGCGGGACGCTGCTACGGTGGAGAAAGAGCTACTGATCACATTTCGCTTTCAGGACCAGATTCGAAATATCTTTAGTCTGCTTCTGATCGAAGTCGTCGCCGTCGAGTCGCTGAAGCGCGCCGAGAAATCTCCGCCAGTCGTTCCCGCATTTCGCAAAAAT
>JANXTV010000330.1 GCA_025352185.1 Oligoflexia bacterium | reverse complement strand
GCGGATACTTTACGCATAGAGCAGGTTCTCCGTCTTTAATAAGAGCACGGTTTAGGACCCGGAAACCACCTCGGAATATTAAACTCCGTGGGTTTCCCGGCGCGAAAAGTCGACTTTTCCCAGAGTGCTCACCGCGAAGCTTCGCCCTACCTAGGCGGAAATGGACCCGAATTTGTTTTATCCGGCAAAACCCCCCCGAAGAGGCCCGGCCCTACTGAGAAGCGCTCGACTCGCCGTAAGTTATCTGCCATATCCGGGGCATGAAATTATTTCATTCACTGCCCCTCGTCGTCGGCTTATTCACGTTCGGTGCGCTCTTCGCGCCCGCCTCTAGTTTTGCGAAATACGAATGGGGTTTTGCCGACGTCAGCATTAACCACCTCGACTGGGCTTCCGACACCGAAGGAAAATCCACTAAGGTCGACTTTAATTACCTCGAGCTTGAAGGGGGCGTGCAATACAGCTGGGGAGAAACGTACGGATTTTTCGATATCGAAAATATCGGAAAAAAGGGCGAAGACGTTCGGACCGCCGCAAAGGGCACGATCCGCTATTACCTCGGGAAGACGGGGTTTAATCTCTACGGACACGTTTATAATTTTACGTCGCTCGGCTTCAGCGAACAGAACCGGGTATTCGGACTCGGGTATAATTTCATCGGCGAAGGCTGGTGGTTTAAACCCTTCATCGGAAAACACGACGTATCCCAAACTTATTTCAGCGGCGGGAACGGATTCATGGCTGGATGGATCGTCGGATATAATTTCGCGGTTGCCGGGCAGAAATTTCTACTCAGCGATTGGCATGAGTATGAGTTCGATCGCAAACCGGAGTACGCTCTCGGTAACGGAAATGCGACTTCGAGTCAGAACGGAGCGGCGGCCATTTGGTGGGACGCCCTACCGGAAGTTTCCCTCGGTCTGCAGTGGCGCTACGCGATCGATAAGCTCGGAACGAAGGGCCCATTAAACGCCGGTATCGGTTCGCTCGTTTATAAGTTCTAAAGCGAAAGACATCGAACTGTTCGGAGCTATTTCGGAGCGACCCAGGTAACCCAGTCGCCCTCGAAGCAGTAGCGTTCGGTCGAGAGGCCGGGGTTCGAATCGTTCCAAAACCGCGTGAGCATTTCGCGAAATGCAGTCGGCGCCGAGGTCGAACACGTATTCTTTTGGATCGCGGTCGGCGGAACGAGGTCCCACAGGTAGTCTTTAAAAATTCCGTGCATATTATCCTGCAGGATTTTTCCGTCGTCGATTTCCGGATCGGCCGGAGTCATGAGCCACCGAACTCCCGCCAGTTCTGTATTCCCCAGATCGAACCACGCCTTTCGGTCGGCATCGGCGTTATTTTCCGCGAGCGAGGCGGGAAGTGGGAATAGGTGGAACGATAAATAGATTTGGTCGAGACGGTTCTTGAAAACCAGGACCCGTTTTTGGTGGAGGCGTTCCGTGAGTGCTTCGTACCAGAGCATTCCTCCGAGGCAGTCTCCAGGGTTCCTCCCTTTTTCCTTCGCTAGTGCGACGCACTCGGGGCTGAAAGTGGCTTTATAAATCGTGGCCATCGTCGCACTATTTTCGGAGTCGGTTTTTCCGTTGCCGTAGACGCTATACTTTAGGTTCATCCAGTCAGTAAGCATGTACCCGGCGCTCGAGACGAACCAGATGCGCTGATCCTTAGCCGCGACCGGGAGGGAATTCACGGCGACGTCGGCCGTATTCTGCACTCCGTTACCGCCCGCGGAATTCCCGGAAAAGAGCACGCGGGTATTTACGTCGCGATCGTCGAGTCCGAAATATCGAACGAGCGACCCGAAGATCGCTTCGACGTTTCGTTTTCCGGTGAAAACTACGTCGTGAGGGTACGGCGCCGCCGAAGGACCAATTAACACGGATTGTGGAACCGCATTCGTCCCGGACCAAAGGTCATTCGTACAATACGCGGCCACCGCGAAATTCGCGTCCCAAAACGTCGGGTTTTCGACGGGATCTCGGCTCGTGATTCCGTTATCCGCGGAATTAATGCTCGCTAGTACTCCTTCGGTTTTTGCGGCCGAACGAAAAAGATTTTCCGGTCGGTCGGTGCACGGCGTGACCGTCCCGTCACAAACGCCTCCGCCGCCGAGGAAGATGACCCACTTTTTACTCTTCGTGGGTGAGAGACTGATCCGAAAACTAAACGGATCTCCGAAGCTGCAGACGGAATCTTTATAGGTCACCGAATCTCTCAGTTTCGGAATGACCGTTTGACCGCTCGTTCCGGTGAGCTGTGTATTCACCTGGGAGCAGGATGAAACATCGTATCCGCGGCAATCGGACCGACAGACTGCACTGCCTCCAGTGAAAACGGCTCCGAGCGAAGTGCAGGAAACCGCGGCGGCTGATGGATTGCAGAAACAGGCGAGTTTTGCGGCTTCGGTTGGCAGAGGCTCCACCTGGCTCGACGAAGTTTCGACTACCCCGGCAGGGGCCACGCATCCGGCAAGTGTCGCCGAAAAGAAAAGTAACGTGGCCACCATTCCAATGTCTCGGTAATCGAGTGCTCGCATATCGTGATCCCCTGAGAATAGAACGGGCGGAGTCTTCTTTAGTTTCATGGGTCAAATCTGACCCATGCGGAAACAACCTTCTCGGCGGTAACGCAGGGCGAGATGACGGATTTCCTTTTCGGGCATAGCGTTTTCACGAGCTGTCCCTTACCGAGGAGAAAAAATGAAAATATCGACGTCCATGAGTCTGCTGATCTTAGCTACGATTTCGTCCCTGCCGATCGCG
>JANXTV010000297.1 GCA_025352185.1 Oligoflexia bacterium | reverse complement strand
CGGGTCGGTCACGATCGAAACGTAAGGAATTCCTTCGTTCCGCATTTTCTCGACGAGTGAGGAGGTCTTCGCCATTTGCATGAGCGACAGAATCCCCTCTTGCATGCGCGCCCCACCGCTCGCGGCGATGACGACGGCTGGGAGACGATCTTCGAGCGCCATTTCGAAAAGACGTGTGATTTTTTCGCCCACGACGACGCCCATACTGCCGCCCATGAATTTAAATTCGAAAACGCCCAAGTGGTACGGAAGTCCACCCAGCTTCGCCCGGCCAACGACGCACGCGTCTTTCACGCCGGTGCTGAGCGCGGCCGCGTGCAGGCGGGACTTATAGGGTTTTAAATCGTCGAACTCGAGGGGGTCGGTCGACACGAGATTTTCGGCATATTCGTCGAACGAACCTTCGTCCGTGAGCATCGCGATTCGGTCGGCGGCACTCATCCGAAAATGGTGGCCGCATTCGGAACAGACCTGAAGTAAGTCGCGAAGCGCTTTCGACTGCATGATCTCCCCGCAGGAAACGCACTTCACCCAGAGGCCTTCGGGAACTTTCGAAGTGCGTTCAGAAACTTGCGACTTAATGCGCGGTGTCTTTAGATCATCAAACCATGCCATAGGATGGTCCGAAGCTATCAAGGGAGTTCCCCCCCCTCAACCGGATTCATGCACGGAAATGAATCAGTACGCGCAACGCGTTAGCGAAAAGTCACACGGAGCGCACTACTTCGCCGAAACGCAGGCTTCGAGGCGTGGGAAGGCTTCGAGAAATGCCGTCACGACCATAGGATCGAAGTGCGTTCCCGCCAGGAGGAGAATAATTTCCCGCGCCTCCGCCGGCGACAGTGCGGCCCGGTAGGGTCGATCGGTCACGATCGCGTCGAAGGTATCCGCAATCGCGATTACGCGCGATGCGAGTGGAATCGCTTCGCCCCGGAGGCCTCGGGGATATCCCGTCCCGTCCCACCGCTCGTGGTGATGCCGAAGAATCTCGGCGATTTCCTCCAGCCCGAGCACGCGGCTAACGATATCGAATCCCGCTTCGGTATGGAGACGCATTTCATCCCACTCATCACCCGTGAGTGAACCGGGTTTCAACAGAATGCGATCGGGCACGCCAATTTTTCCAATATCGTGGAGTACACCCGCGAGTCGGATTTTTTCTTTTTCGGAATTCGAAATCGGAAGATGCTGCGCGAGCGCGTCGGCATAGATTCCCACTCGTTTCGTGTGCCCGGAAGTATAACGATCCTTCACTTCGATAGCGGCCGCGAGGGCCTGGATCGAACTTTCTTGGTGCCGAAGGAGTTTCCCCTCGAGGCGGATATTTTCAAGGCGAAGTCCCAGCTGCACGGCGATCGCTTCGAGGATCGAAACATCATCAAGATTAAACGGCGACCAGTCGATTTTATCGGACGCCCGGATCACGGCGAGCACGCCCGTCGAGCCCCGTGCAGCCACTGCGCACTCGGCGTCGCCCGCGACCCGATTACGAACGAGGGTATTCGATGCGCCGTTCGGAAGCATGAAAATAGAGCGCACTGCTTCTTCGGTCGTCTCTTCGATTGAGAAGAAAACGTGGGTATTCTCCGAGCCGAGGACCGCCCCGACCGTGCGGGCCACGAGCGTGCGAATCGCCTCCGGGTCCCGGAGCTGAAGAAGCTCCATCGAAAAGCTTCCGAGCTGATTCAGGACCGAAAGTTTTTCGGTCAGCGCCGTAGGAATTTTTTTCGGTGCGCCGTCGGTACTCGCAATTCGGTCATTCGAGAGGCGGTCGATTTTTACAGCGCGAGTCCGTCTTGGACTCTTCGGGTTCTTTCGCAAATCCATTTGCGTTACTCCTGGAGCATGGGGTTGGTGGTTCGAAAAAAAACAGCCTCAGTGATAAGTCATCCTGACGTCACTGAGGCCCGCGAGAGCTAATAACTTTTCTCCCCGAATCCATCCTTGGATTCATCCACAACCACCCTCTTAGTGTAAGGACTTCTCGCGGACGCGGTCAACGGGTCTCTCAATTT
>JANXTV010000291.1 GCA_025352185.1 Oligoflexia bacterium | reverse complement strand
CCGCTGAGAAGGATATCCCGATGTTTCGATCCTTCAGCATCGCATTCAGCTTCTTTGCGTGGAGGTCGATGATATGCGCGAGTTGTTCGCGCCCGAGGTGGTCAAACATGACGACTTCGTCGATTCGGTTAAGAAACTCGGGTCGAAAATGTTCCCGCAGGAGCGCGAGAACGCCGGATTCACGTTTTACCGGGTCCTTTTCTTCGAGAATGAGGTGACTTCCGATATTCGAAGTCATGATAATGACGGTATTCGTAAAATCAACTGTTCGACCCTGTCCGTCCGTTGCTCGGCCGTCGTCCAGGATCTGGAGAAAGATGTTAAACACATCCTTATGGGCTTTTTCGATCTCATCGAAAAGGAGAACACTGTAAGGTCTGCGACGAACCGCTTCGGTTAGAGCTCCACCCTCCTCGTAGCCGACGTATCCGGGAGGTGCTCCGAGCAGTCGGGCGACGGAATGTTTCTCCATAAACTCAGACATATCGATACGAACCATCGCCGACTCGTCGTCGAATAAAAACTCGGCGAGGGCTTTTGCGGTTTCCGTCTTTCCAACCCCGGTAGGGCCGAGGAAAAGAAACGACCCGATCGGGCGATTTTTTTCCTGTAATCCCATTCGAGAACGACGGACAGCATTCGAAATTGCTTCGAGAGCCTTCGACTGGCCGATTACGCGCTCTTCTAATCGAGATTCCATGCGGAGTAATTTTTCCTGCTCCCCCTCGAGCATCTTCGTCACGGGAATTCCGGTCCAGCGAGCGACCACTTCCGCGATATCCTGTTCCGTTACCTCCTGGCGAATGAGGCCGGGCGACTTAACTTCGCTCTGTCTTATTAAATTTAGATCGAGGTCTTTCTGAAGTCCGAGGAGTTTGCCGTAACGGAGTTCGGCTGCTTTTTCCAGATTACCCGCGCGCTCGGCGAGTTCGGACTCGAGACGCACCTTTTCGATCTGTTCCTTTAATATTTTAACTTTCCCTACTTCCGCTTTTTCGGTTTCCCAGCGCGACTTTAAAGTCGTGCTTTTATCTTTTAGATCCGAAAGTTCATGGTCGATGATCCCGAGACGTTCGATGGACGCCCGGTCTTTTTCCTTTTTCAGAGCCTGTTTTTCCACTTCGAGCTGGAGAATTCTTCGCTCGAGAGCGTCTACGGATTCGGGGCGAGACTCGATCTGTACGCGTAATCGTGCCGCCGATTCGTCGACCAGGTCGATTGCCTTATCCGGGAGAAAACGGTCGGTGATGTAGCGATTCGAAAGAGTAGCCGCGGCCACGAGCGCGGAGTCACGAATACTGACGCCGTGGTGAACTTCGTACCGTTCGCGCAGTCCACGGAGAATCGAGATGGTATCTTCGACCGACGGTTCCTTTACGAATACGGGTTGGAACCGGCGCTCGAGCGCGGGATCTTTTTCAATGTGTTTCCGGTACTCGTCGAGAGTGGTGGCACCCACGCAGTGGATTTCACCCCGCGCTAAGGCAGGTTTCAGTAGGTTTGATGCATCCATCGCTCCCTCACTGGCCCCGGCTCCCACTAACGTATGAAGCTCGTCGATGAAGAGAATAACTTCCCCTTCCGCATCCCGCACTTCTTTAATGATGGATTTTAAGCGTTCCTCGAATTCACCGCGAAACTTTGCTCCTGCGATCAGGGCACCCAGATCTAGAGTGAGTAGGCGGCGATTTTTCAGAGATTCGGGTACATCCCCCATGACGATTCGGATCGCGAGTCCTTCGGCAATGGCGGTTTTCCCCACTCCGGGTTCCCCGATGAGAACGGGATTATTCTTCGTGCGACGTGAGAGGACTTGTATGACACGTCGGATTTCCTCATCGCGGCCGATGACGGGATCAAGCTTTTGTTTCCGCGCGGCTTCGGTGAGATCCCGACAATATTTTTCGAGAGAACTCTGCAGAGAGTCGCCGGTAGCGGAATCCACTTTTTTTCCTTTACGGAGCTGTTCAATCGTCGTTTCAACTTTTTTTCGTGAAAGTCCGAGTAGGAGAAGTTCCTTTTGGAGGGAAGTGCCCTCGAGTTTAGCGGATAGAAAACCGAGGAGCAGGTGCTCGGGGGCAACGAAGGTGTCACCGAGCCTCTTCGCCTCATCCTCGGAAGCAACCATGAGTCGATTGAAGGCCCCCGATGGATAGAGGTTGCCGTTACCGCCCTTTACCTTAGGAAAATTTTCGAGCAGGCTCGTCGCGGATTTTTCCGCCCGCTTCGCATCGACCCCGGCCAGAGTAAGTAGATTCGGCAGTGCCGATTCAGAAGCTAACGCTGCGGTAAAGACGTGTTCGGGATGGAGCTCCTGATGATCGTTCCGAATCGCGGTCGACTGGGCGGCCTGCAGGATAGATTCGGTCGTTTCTGTATATTTTCGGCTCATGGAGATCCCCCGTTTCTACCCTAAAGATGGGATCGAATTGCCACTCGTCAAGGATGGTTAACGCAACGCAGGCGTGGACTACTTCAGGTCGAGGACGAGCACCTGAAAATTTTCCTGGCCGGACTCATCCACGCGGAGCACTCGGAGAAGATAGGATTTTTTTGCCTTCAGGATACGGTAAAAATCCCCGGGATTGCGAACGGACTTACGGTCGACTTCGACAATGACATCCCCTCTCGTAATGCCGGCCTTATC
>JANXTV010000289.1 GCA_025352185.1 Oligoflexia bacterium | reverse complement strand
TATAAGGCGATTCGTAAGATTTTCCTCGACCGGATTGAATCGGTGTCGGACGCTCCCCATCCCTTCCTGGTGATTTCGGGTACGACGGGTTCGGGAAAAACGGAACTTTTACGCAATTCTGATTTTCCATTTTTTGATTTAGAGAAACACGCGAATCACCGGGGTTCGACTTTCGGCCTCGCCGTGAATGAAATCCAACCGAGACAAGCGACGTTCGAGAACCGAATCGGCCTGGATCTCCTTCGGCTCGATCGGCACTGGAATTCGTCCGGGACCGCGGTCGAATTCGGTGCGTTTCTGGCCGAGGACGAAAGCCCAGGGATCGGGATGTGCTGGGTGCCGAAAAGTATTCAGCTCCGCACGGCGGCGGCGCCGATTCTTATTCTGGATGAACCCCTCGAATCCCGCGCCGCGCGAATCGAAGAAGAATACGTGGCGCTTCCTCTGCGAACCGGTATCCCACCCGAAATACTCGAGTCCCATCTTACTTCGCAACTCGTGAAACTTCGGAAGCGAATGGGCACGGAGCGTTCCGCCCGAATTCTCGCGGAGCTTCACTCCGCGTTTACGGGCATTTACCGCCCAGGAAACCACTTCGGATGGATTACCCTCCTCCTGAGCGACTACTACGATCCGGGATATACTTATTATTTCAGTCGATTCGAGCGGAAGCCGCTCTTTAAGGGCTCGCTCGTTGAGTGCCGAGCTTGGATTTACGAATGGATTCGCGGCGGACGGAAATTAGGGTAAGACCGACCCATGAGCGAAAAAATCCTCCTCACCCAGACCGTAAAAAAAGGCGGCTGCGCCGCAAAACTCCCCGCCGGTGAACTGCGGAAGGTACTTGGGAATTTAAAACTGCGGAACCCGAAAGAGCTTCTGGTCGGAACGGAAACAATGGACGACGCGGCCCTGTGGGACCTCGGCGACGGCCGGCTCATGATACAGACGCTCGATTTTTTCACGCCGATCGTCGATGACGCCGAAGACTTCGGGGCCATCGCGGCCGTGAACTCGATTAGCGATGTTTACGCGATGGGGGGCGAGCCGAAAACGGCGCTGTCCATACTCGCCTTTCCGACCGCCGTCCTACCGATGGAACTCCTCGAACCACTCATGCGGGGAGCGGTCGAACGAATCGAAGCGGCGGGCGCATGTTTGGCCGGCGGACACTCGATCGACGATGATACTTTAAAGCTCGGTTTTTCCGTCACCGGATTCGTGGCGAAAGACCGCGCCTGGACGAATGCGGGCGCGCGGGCCGGCGACGTGCTGATACTCACGAAACCCCTCGGTACCGGTACGCTCATGTCGGCTCTGAAGGGTGGAGATATTACTCCCGAGGCGAGAGACTCGGCGATCGCGAGCATGAAGACCTTAAACCGCGCGGCGGATTTAATGTCGGAGGTGCGCGTGAACTCCGCCACCGATGTCACCGGGTTCGGTCTTCTCGGGCACCTCGTCCAGATGATGCGGGCGAGTGGTACTTCGGCGATACTCGAGTCGCGGAGCCTTCCGGCATTACCGGGTGCTCTCCATGCCCTTCGCGAGGGGTGGACGAACCGCGCCCACGTGACGAATGAATCGTACGTGAAAGACGAAGTCACGTTCGCGGAAACCGTGTCCAGCGAACTCAAGTTACTCGCTCACGATGCCCAGACATCGGGGGGGCTGCTTTTTTCAGTTCCGGAGAAAGATGCGGACCGGGCACTCACGGCGCTCCGTACCCGGTTTCCTCTCACCGTCCCCATCGGGTCCGTCGTGGGAAAAGGTTCGAAAATCGTTACCGTAAATTAGGCCGGGATCGCGGATTAAAAGAGACCCTCGATCGAGAGGTAGCGTTCTCCCGTATCGTAGTTAAATCCGAGAACCTTCGAACCTTTCGGAAAGCTCGAAATTTTTTTCGCGATCGCGGCGAGCGTTGCGCCGGAAGAAATTCCGCAGAGGAGACCTTCTTCCTTCGCGGAACGTCTCGCGTAGTCGAAGGCTTCGTCCTTAGAAATCTGGACGATACCGTCGATGAGTTCGCGGTCGAGGATACTCGGAATGAATCCCGTCCCGATTCCCTGTATCGGGTGCGGCGAATGCGTGCCGCCGGAAAGGACTGGTGAAAGTTCGGGCTCGACGGCGAATACTTTAAGGTTTGGAAATTTCTTTTTTAGGACTTTTGCGACGCCGGTAATATGCCCGCCGGTTCCTACGCCCGTGACGAGGAAATCAATACCGTTCGGAAAATCGGCGAGGATTTCTTCGGCGGTCGTGCGTGCGTGGATTTCTACGTTTGCCGGATTATCGAACTGATTCGGCATCCAGGACCCCGGGGTCGACTCGATCATTTCTTTTGCCTTCGCAATCGAGCCTTTAATTCCGACTTCCTTCGGGGTGAGCACAAGTTCGGCTCCGTACGCCGCCATAATTTTCCGTCGCTCGATACTCATCGACTCGGGCATCACGAGCGTAAGCCCATATCCCTTAACCGCGGCGGCGAGCGCGAGTCCAATTCCGGTATTCCCGGAAGTCGGCTCGATAATACGCATCCCCTTTTTTAGGACGCCTTTCTTTTCCGCATCTTCGATCATGGCAATGCCGATTCGGTCTTTAATACTTGCTCCCGGATTCTGGCGTTCGAGCTTAATCCAGACTTCGCAATCGACCCCGAAGAGCCGATTCATTTTTAGGTGGGGAGTATTTCCGATGAGATTTAGAACCGAGAGAGCTTTCATAGGTAGAGAGCGTACCTAGAAAGCGGGAGTTAGATCAAGGTGGTCGCGAGGGAAACGATTTCTTCGTTCTGGCTATCCTCAGAATCGTCAACAAACCGGAGGAGAGTTTCGATCAGCTTTGCCTTTAACTCGGGAAGTCGGTCCTTGCGAACGCCGAAGCTTGAAACGAAGTAGAGCTTTTCGGGATCGCGGAAATTCATTTTCGAACCGTCGATGGCATCCGTGAGGACGGCCTGAAAGTGTGACGCGATCATCTCGCTATGGATTGAAGGATCGAGGACGAGGTGGGGACTCGTCGGTTCGTAGCGATCGCCCCGGCACCGGATCAGTTTTGCTTCCGCCATTTCTTTTAGCGTTCGCTCGAGGTGAAGGGTCGTTAATTTCGTGGCGGCCTGAATCTCCGGGAATTCCCGTCCATTACCGAGGGCGACGTAGACTCGCGGCCAAGATTCAATTCTCGAAAGGCTCGAGAGGGAGGCGCCGACGCGGCCGCGCGCCAGGCGGCGTTTTAAAGTTTCGTTCTTCACCTGCAGACTTTTCTTCGCGTTCTCGGGAGAAACGGTCGGATCAAACTGGGGATTCTCGATCGCGATCAGGCAACGGAAGAGCTCGCGCTCCTCCTTTTTCATTCCGAGCGCTTTCGCGAATGCGGGCAGAGCCTTTAAGGTAAGTGCCTTTTTTCCCTGGAAAACTTCCCGCACGTAACTTCGAGCAGAGAATCCGGCGCGCCGGGCGAAGTCGGCGTAGGAAAAACCGGCCTCGGAGTTCTTAAGGGTCATTTCGACACGCTTTAAAAATTCCGAGGCCGTTTTCGATTCGATGAGTAGCGGGCTGAGGTTCATTTTAGTTTACTAGGAACTGAATCAGTTATGTCCCGTAACGGCAGGCATCGGGTGCACGACGTTCGTACGGTTCTCTTCGCAAAGCATTTTCGTCTCTTCGCGTCCCGACTTGGTTTCGTAGAAGTAGGTCGCCTTAAGGAGGAACTTTCCTTCGAAATCAGTATTTGCGGGAACGATGAGGTCGATTCCTTCGATCGGTTGGTCCGTGCGCTTCGAAGTCGAAATGGTTTGGAACGTGTAAGTGATCGCTTTCTGGTAGCGGCCTTCGATGAGTGGATAGGTTACGGTCGCTTTCGAGTTCGACATCGCGCCGTCGTTACCGACGAATTCGATGTACGCAGGCGAATAAGGCTTAGCGGATGAAAGGACAACTTCTGGAGCTGGATTATTCGTCGTTGGCTTTTTTCCGAACAGCGCAACGTACGAAATATTCGATTCGACACGAACGTCTTTGCGGAAGCAGATCATGCTCGGGAAGGTGGTAGCCATTGCGGAACTGATTCCAACGAGACTGATCAGGGAGAGGACGGTAGCTTTTTTAAGGAATGACATGGAAGGGACCTTTCGAGAAAAAATCGCATTTTAACGCGACTTGGTAAGTTAGTTATGACGCACGTTTAGCGCGATAAGTGTTCGGATGGAAAGCATGTTTTTTATAACCACGTACTCTTATGAGTACATTAACGCAATTCGTCACGAGTCCATGAGAGTACGGGGACCCGAAAAATCACGGCAACTACGGAATAGGATTGGGGAATAGCTGTGATCGATTTAAGCGCGGGTCGACGGCTAAAGCCGATTCCCGTCGTTAAAGCCGACGTGACGACGATTAAACCCGTCCCGTTTACGGAGCCGTGAGAGGCGTCGCGTGAGTTCGCTCCCGATTTCTTTACTGAAGGCGTCGAGTTTTGCGAGGGTCCAGTCATCTTCGCAGCGTTTCCCGACGGTCTTATCGTAGTCCTGGAGTTCGGCATAAGCGGTTAAGCATACGGTTGTTCGGTTCCCGTTTCGTCTCATCGAATAGCCGAACGGCATGTGGAACGTGCGGGCGTAATCGTGCAGGGATTCCGGAATACACGCGTTTGCCGCGAGGTTATCTTCGAGGAAGTAGAGGATCGGTTCGAGCGCCGCGCGCAGGGCGCGGCTATCGTCTCCGTCGATCAGTGAACAGTTGCACCGAATTCCATCGTTTCGCGGACCTCCTAGTTCGTATCCGAGATTTTTCAAGGAGCTCGTGAGGGTAACGCCCATCACCGAGAGTAGCCGGGTATGGAGTTCGGTAAAGTCGAGGTAGTCGTGGCGGCCGTTCTTAACGAAATTTTCGGATTCGTTTTCCGAGAAGTAGAGAGGCGCGGATACGAAACCGGTTGCGCAGCGAGATTTTTCGGTCGAAGCGAACGAACTATCGCCGGAACTCCTGAGGATATGGAGGATGCTTTCCATTTGGTCGTGTTCGATCGAGACGGGTTTAAGTTGCCAAGCTTTCACGTTTCGCGAAAAGAAGGTCGACCATTTTTCATCGAGGTTCTTCGGAATGCCGTCGTTCCACTTAAAAGCGTACGGGCGTTTCAGCGAAGAGAGATCCTTTACGCCGAGGGAGCGCGCGAATAGCGGAACGCCTTCCTCGATATTCAAAATCGCGTTCAGACGTCCTTCGAGGAGATTTTTATAGCCTGCTTTCGAGTCTTCGGCGTGTGCGGAAAAGCTCGAGCCCACGAATGTCGGGTTCCCAGATTTTTCGGAATAGAGGAGAAATCGGTAAGTTTCGCAGCCGCCGCCATTT
>JANXTV010000024.1 GCA_025352185.1 Oligoflexia bacterium | reverse complement strand
CTCCCCCGCTCGCTCGAAATCGCCGAATCCGCGGCGGGCGACATCCTCGCCTCGCATCAAGACCTCACCCGGAAGCGCGGGGCGCTCCTAGCTTGGCTCTCCGGCGGAATTCCAGAACGATAGACGACGGGACCGTTCCTCGCTAAACTCTAGGGGATGGCTTGGTACGAACGTCACGCATCGGACTTAGAGCGGCTCGAATTTTCGAGACTGTCCGAACTCTATGCGCTCTTAAAACGCTGGAAAGAATCAGTTCCGGAACTTCCGTTTACCCCCGTCCATGAGTTCGAGGCAAAACTAGCGAATGATTCGTTTAGCCTCGGCGACTTCCTCTACGACGAGACCGGTACCGAGATGATCACGACCTTAAAAGCAAACTTGCGAGCCTTGCTCCTCGAGTGGGAAGTCGTCTTCGAAGGCCTCCGGGCTAAAAAATCGCCGCTCCTTTCCCGCGCGCTTCGCCTCGCCGAGGAAGAGGCACTTCGGTATTCTTCCGCCCAATGGAAAGACCGCAGCGATGATCGGTTCCCTTCCCTAGGCCCCGTCTTCGCCGCCTACCGGGAAACTCCTTTTTATACCCTTTACCGCGATCAGCTCGTCATCATCCGTCAGACGGAAGGCGAACTCCTTTTTTTCACCCACCACCCCGTGCTCGATCTCGAATCGGCGTGGATGCGCGGATTCGTCGCGGCCCTAAGACCCAGCGTCCACGTCGAGCCGTTTGATCTCGGTTCACGGAAAGCGTTTGCTTGGAGAGAGATTCGAAATTGAGCGCGAATCGAGAGCTGCAGAAACTTCAGCGCTCGATCCACTCCTCGCTCATGAAGGAAGCGGCCAGCCTCCTCGGGCGGACCCCGCCGGGCATTCGCCTCTACGAAAAAACGTATCAGAAGGAGCTCACGAAGCTCGAACGCACCGTGAAGCCCATCTCGGTTGCGAAAGTCGTCGCCCGCGCACAGGCCGCCGACGTCCTTCTGATGGGGGATTACCATACGTACGGACAGTCCCAGCGCGCCGTGCTCCGGCTGCTGCGCGAACTCGGGGATAAAATCCCGCCGCGCGAAATGGTCCTCGGGGTCGAATGCATTTCCTCGCATCATCAGCAACACCTCGACCAATGGCTTCGCGGACAAATCAGCGAAGAGGTTTTTCTCCGCGCGATTCGGTACGAAGAAACTTGGGGCTTTCCGTGGGAAAACTACCGCGGCGTCTTTCACTTCGCCCGTGATCACGGGATGGATATCCTCGCGTTAAATCGCCCGCGGGAGCTCCTTCCTCCGCTCGCCGCGATCCAGATCGCCCGGAAAGCCGGGGACCTCGGCGCGCGGGACGAGTGGGCGGCGGGAATTATCGTCGACGAACTCCTCCGTCCACGGCCGCGGAAAGTGATCGCCATTTACGGAGAGTACCACCTCTCGCCTTCCCATTTACCCGCCGCGATCCGCGACGTAGCGAAGCGGAACGGGGTCGAGTCTCCCGAACTCCTCGTCATGCACCAGAACCGGGACGAACTTTTCTGGAAGCTCGCCTCGAAAGGCCTGGAACAGCAGGCGTCGCTCGTGGCCCTCGAAGGATCCCACCTTTGCATCTTCTCCGGAACGCCGTGGACGAAACTTCAGTCTCTCGTAAACTGGATTCGCGGCGATCTCACGCGCTTTGTGGACGAAGACGAAGAGGATACGGAAGAAGAATTTTTACAGTGGATGCGCATCTACGGTAACGGCGTCGCGAGATTTTTCCAAATTCCCGACGCGGGTTATTCAAATCTCCAACTCGCGCGGTGGGAAGATCTTCAAGGCGGCCCGCGCTGGTGGCGAAAACTCCTCCAAGCCCAGGAACGATTCTACCTCCGGGAAGATGCCTCCTCGGTCCTGGTTTACGTATCCTCTTTTTCGGAAAACGCGGCCGCCGAAGTGGCTTCGGTCCACCTCGTACACCACGATAATCCCCGGAAGCGACCCTTCACCGGAACCCCCGGAACGGCAGTCGATGATTTTGCCTCTTCGACGCTTGATCACGCGTTCGGATTTCTCGGCTCCCTACTTATTAACCCCCGGCGGAAATGCGATTTCCCCGTCGACCATGAAGCGCGAGTTCGGGAGCTGCGGAAAAAGCCAGCACAAGCCCTCTATAAACACGAACTTCCGTCGCGAAAACTCTTCCTTTCCCTCGTCGGGAAGAAAAGGATCGAACGGAAAAAACTCGAGTCCCTACTTGAACGCACTCCCGCCGAAGTCCTGTTCACGACCTCGCGTTTTCTCGGGCACTGGCTCGGAGCCCGACTCCACGAATCCCTACTTCGGGGCGAACGGACGACCGGAGAGATTCGCCTCTTTTTCTTCGAACGCCGGAGAGCCGACTCGTGGCTACGATTAGAAGAACTCTTTAAAGCGTTCGGCGCCAAGGCCCAGAAGACCCGCAGTAAGCGGGATTCACTTTAACTTGGTCTCCACAGACCGTCTAAAACTTAGACGGATGTCCGCCGCGTATTCAGGTCGCCCTTAAAACCCGCGCTCGGTCGACCCCTTTACGCTTCTCCGCTCCCTCCGCCTGGCATATCCCCTGCTTATAGGGAGTGAATCCTTTTCTATAACCGGAGATCCTTATGAAAAAGTCTATCCTCGCGTTCGCCGTCATAACGCTCTCGTTCAGCGCATTCGCCGCCGAATTCCCGACACAAGATACCCCGCTCGAAAGAGCTTTATTCAAGGAGTACGTCCGACTTGTTTACGGCGAACTGCGTACCCCCGCGAAAAATGTCGCGACGATGAATACGACGAGCCGTGACTTTAACTACGCTGCCGCTTCCTCTCCCGGACGGTGCGCAATCGCCCTACTCATCGGGACCCTCGAATGGCAGCAGGAAAAATTTGAGATACCGCTCGGATTCGACCTTCACTCCGTCGCTAAACCAAAGGGCAGGAGTGAGATGGATACCCAGGCGAA
>JANXTV010000270.1 GCA_025352185.1 Oligoflexia bacterium | reverse complement strand
GCACCATTTAATTCGAAGATTGTGGCCGCGGGGCGACTCGGGAAAAAGAACGGTAAAGGTCTTTACCAATACTTAGATTCAAGCGGAAAGAAGAAGGAACTGAATCCGGAGATTTACACGATTCTCGGGGTATCGCCCTCGAAAGGAAAGGTTTCGCGCGAGGAAATCGTCGATCGCTGCATCCTTCCGATGATTAACGAAGCTTCGCGTTGCCTCGACGAAAAAATCGTGGATACGGCGGCCGAAGTGGACCTTGGAATGATCATGGGCACCGGGTTCCCGCCCTTTCGCGGGGGACTGCTTCGTTACGCGGATTCGGTGGGCGCGAAGGCGGTGGTTGAGAAACTCCGAAAGTATCACGCAAAATTCGGCGCTCGGTTTGAACCGTCCGCCACCCTCATTCAGATGGCTGAAAAGGGTCAGACGTTTCACCGCGATTAATCGGTGAGCGACTCGCATACCCCTTCATCAGAACCGTCCGAAATATCGACCGAACTCGATCATTCGGGTCTGTCCCTGATCCGCGAAACGTTTCGGAGCCTCGTCGAGCGTCCGTGGACCGTGTGGGTCGGCCTGCGCTACCTCATGTCGAAAAAGAACAGCGGATTTCTGAGCTTTATCACCCTCATTTCGATGATCGGGGTAGCGCTGGGCGTGACTGCCCTGATCGTCGTGCTCTCCGTGATGGACGGATTTGAGTCTGGGATGAAACAAAGGCTCATGAATCAGGAAATGCACCTCCTCATTACGCCGAAAAACGACGCGCCGGGATTCGATTCGGGACGGGTGTCCTCGGATTTTTTCGCGGGTACAGATGTGGGGAAGAAGTTAGCCATCGGAATTCCGGGAGCCTCCGTGAATCCGATTCTCCAGACCGAAGCCATTCTCCGCGGGGGGCGGAAAGTCAGCGGAGTCGTGGTTAAGGGGATCGAAAAGCCCCGCATGGAGCTGTTGAACACCATCCTCACCGAAACCGCGAGTTCTCCGCTCAAGAATCCGGATCTCGAGGGAGGTGGGATAGAGTCGGGAGAAATAGCGAAGATTTACCTCGGCCAATCCCTGGCAGACGAAATGGATATTATTCCGGGGGAGCTCGTGACGCTCATTTCCCCAACCGAGACCGACGGACCGTTCTCGGCGATTCCCAGACTTAAGCGGTTCATGGTCGCCGGTATTTACCGTTCCGGAATTCCGGAGCAGGAACTGCACACGGTTTTTTCCGAAATGGCGTCGGTCCGGAGTTTTCTTCGAAAAGCGGGAGTCGTCACCCAGTGGGAAGTGATCCTAAAAGATTTCTCGAAGGCGAGCTCCGTGAAGCAGGATCTCGCGAAACTCGGCGGACCCGTAGAGGTTCAGGACTGGATGGATCTGAACGCCCATCTTTTTGCGTCGCTCCGGCTCGAGCGCCTCGCGATGTTCATTAGTTTGGTTTTCATCGTGATTGTCGCGAGTTTTAATATCGTTACGACGCTCACGCTCATGGTGCTCGAAAAGAAGCGCGAAATTTCGATATTGAAAGCCATGGGAGCCCGGGACTCGGAAATCGGAGCCGTTTTTCTCGCGGAGGGAATGCTTATCGGCGGAGTAGGGGCCGGCAGTGGGTTAATCCTGGGATTTTTATTCTGCGTGGCGCTGCGGAAGTGGGAGTTCATATCCCTACCGGAAGTCTATTTCGACCGCACTCTACCGGTTACTTTCCTGCCCGGCTACTATGCGCTCGTAGCATTCGCCAGTCTCGTGATCGTGCTGCTCGCGTCGGTATCCCCGGCCCTGCGGGCGGCGCGTACGGACCCGTTACGGGGAATTCGCTTCGGCGCGTGAAGGTGGAACATCGCCCGGTTTTAGGGAGGGCTTCGTTTGGAAGCTTTTATATCCGAGGAGAATCACTCCGAGCATAATCGCCATATCCGCGACGTTAAAAATCCCAGTTCGCAAATCGCCGATTCCGAGATTTAAAAAATCGACGACTCCGTGATTCGCACGAAGGCTGCGATCAATCAGATTCCCGATTCCACCGCCCACGATGATCGCGAGGGCAAAGGCGTTTACATTATCGAGCGTTCGGTCTCGGAAGAGAACCCACGTGGCGCCGAATAGAAATCCGCCGACGGCGACGATGAAGATCCAGAAACGCACCTCGGGCGAGAGGCTCGAGCCTAAACTTAAGAAGGCCCCGGGGTTAATCGCGAATTCAATCCGGAAGAGGCCACCGAAGTAGACGAGGGGCGCCTTACCCCGAACCGATTCGACCGCTAGGTATTTCGTACCTTGATCGATGAAAACGAGCCCGAAAATCCAGAGGAGTTTAGCGCGGGTCGATAGGCGGGAGGGCGGGCTCGCGGGGTTCATTTTTTCGGGGGGCATAGAGTTAGAAAATATCACATGCCGTTCGGAAATCGAAAAACCGAATCCGTGATCCGGGGTTCAACCGAAAGGGGTCGTCAGCGCCATGACGCCGGGTAATAGGACGCCCAATAAAGGGATGCCAGTTAGCCGAATGGGCGTGCTAAAATTATTTCAAGCGGGGATAACTCGTCCAGAATATCCAGGAAGGCTACCCATGAGAAATTCTGACTTACTCCCGAGCCTCGTCGTACTTGCATCGTTCGCAATCTCGGGTTGCTCGACCGTCCCGTCGTCGGAGCCGTCCGCCCGGGCGAATGCTCCCGAAGTGAACCGGAAAATTGCGACGTACGGAGAGAGTTCGGAGCTCTCCTGTAATCAAACGAAATACTCCAGTCACGCGAAGAAAGACGTTGCGGTCGTGAGCGTGTGTTTTGGCAACAACAACGCGATCGTCGTCTACGGTCCTCCGGGTAACTGGGTGAATAATCGTGGAAATTCCTATTACTTTTATCGTATCGGCCCGGGCAGCTCCCAGACCCGGATCGTTCTGAAGCCTCTGGCGCTCCGAGGCGACGAAGTCTACGGAGGCTTGCCGGCCCAGAGTGGGCCTAGAAAAGTCGAAATTGATATCGACGGCGGGGCTTACATCCTCAACGAACCCTTCCTAAAGGTCCTCGATGCTCAGACGGCCATCCTTACATTCCTCACGAGTCCGCTCGAAGGCGACGACGACGTCGAGCCGTTTACGGTGAGTTTCAAAGGCCCTTCAATGGGGCTCGTTACGCCGGCGTTTCTAAAATAATTTCGGGAGCGGCCGCGTACGGCCGAATTCTTTGCCTTCCGAAGTCTGCTGGCAAACGATTCCGGGAAAAAGGGAACCGACGAGAATGGGAACCGGGCGAGAGATTCTCGATAGATGCGTGGATTTCTGGGGTTAAAATGGGGGTTTGACTTGGCGCGTCCCAGCCGTTAATTCACGGGGATGAAAGTCGCGTGGCGGAGTTCGATTTCGGGAGTGCTCTTCGTTCTTCTACTTGGTATCGCGAATGCGCAGGCGGGAGCGTTCCGGTACGAAAACCTGGTCGAACTCATCCAGAAAAACTCGATAACTTCGATTGAGAGCCTGCTGCCTTTGCTGCCGGAAGAGTTGCGGTCGAATTACACGCTCATGCGGATGAGCGGGAGCCTTCAGGACGCGACGGCGATCGAGCCACGCGCGATACTCTTCGGGAGTGATGCGAGCCTGACTTGCGCGTTTAACGGTGGGAGTGCGGCGCTTGCCGGCTCGGATTCGCTCGAGTGTTTCCAATTTCGTACTGAGGAAAAGAGGTTCGACTTCCGTCAAATCCAGTTCCCGACTGCTCAAAACACTCTGAAAAAAGTACGCTATTCGGCTTCGGGTAAGTCCGCCGACGGGAAGATCTCGTGTGCGGGCTGCCACGGGGGCACCGATGCTCGGCCAAACTGGAGCGAATATTCGAAATGGCCGGGAGCTTACGGGACGGATGATGACTTTATTCCGGGTACCGCGGATCCGAGCGAACGGGAAGATTACGACCGCTTCGTGGCGTCTCGGCCGAGTCACCTCCGTTACCGGTGGTTAATCCAATCCGAGGCGGGAGGACCGAATTCGCCATTCAATCGGGACGCGGGCACTCGGTTTCGGCCGAACCTACGTTTTTCGGATCTGCTGGGGCGTTTGAATGCGCTCCGCGCGGGCGAGAAATTGCGGGCCCGAACCGCCTCTTGGCAGGCGATGGCCTTCGCGTTGAACGTTTTTCGCTGCGATTTAAGTGTGGATCAGAAGAAATCTTTGCTCGCTACCGGGCGCCCGTTCGAAAGCGAGATGAGTCTCGACTCTATTTTTGCCTCGATCGGCGAGACTCCGCGGAGCTGGACACTTCGCGCCCGAACGGAAGCCGTACGCAAAGGAACGAGTCCGTTTCAATACCAGTCCGGATACGGCTACCTCCTCGAAGGGGTGGCAATGACGGTGATTCAAGCGCGGGCTCAGGCGGGAGACCCGAGATTTCAAAGTCTCGTGAAGGAAGTCCGGGAAAACCTCAGTCCGGAGTCCGACTCGTACTCCTTCCTCCACGCCCTGAATGAAACGTCGCCCAACATCCTGGGTCCAGCCGACCTGGCAAACTGGACGAACGCCTGCGTTGTCCTCAGCGCTGAATTCACGAAGGAGTACCTCACTCCACAGGCGGACAGTAAGGCGAGCTCGTCACGAGTGAGTTCCTACGACGCGGATCGCGTTTTTTCGCCGAGCGGAGGAAAAGGGGAGGATTCCCGGTAAGCCGTTTGCTGCTTTAAAAGTTGGGGACCAGACTGGGAAAAAAATGGTGGCTCGGGGCTCCATTTTTGACTCGTCTCAACCTGTCTCAGCATGTCTCATTTTAGACATCCTACACGAAAATATAGATGTTTTTTGGTTTCAGGCTATTCACGTCGCCGCTCG
>JANXTV010000234.1 GCA_025352185.1 Oligoflexia bacterium | reverse complement strand
TTTTCACCGAATAGTGTCGGTAGCGAATTCACCCGGAAATCGATTTCTTTTCCGCCGGCTTTCAGTTTAATTCGACCATCTTGGGGGATCCGGGATTCCGAAATATCCATGCGGGACATAATCTTTAAACGAGCCACCACGGCGCGTTTCATTTCGAGCGGCACATCGGCGATTTCGATCATCGAACCGTCGATCCGCATGCGCACTCGGAAACGCTTTTCGTAGGGCTCGACGTGAATATCGGAAGCATTTCTCCGAATTCCTTCGGCTAAAATCCCGTTTACGAAGGCAATAACGGCTTCCCCTTGGCCCTCGATTTTCGAGTCGTAACTCGAATCGATATCGTGAACTTCGAAATTCTCGAGACCCTTTTGCGCGGGCTTGCCGTCATCCTTATCCTTAATCGATAGCGCGGACACGGCGGTCGAAATGACGGCGCTCGCGCCGAAATACTTCGCGAGAGCGTCGTCGAAGGCGCTAAACGTAGTCAGTACGGCTTCGATGGATAATTTAGTAATGAAGCGAACTTTATCGACGTTCGCCAGCCGTGTGGGATCGGCAACCGCCACGACAATACTTTCATTCTTCGATTGGATCGGGATGATCTGGAGGTCTCGAACGAGATCGACCGGTATGAGGGTCGTAACTTTCTTATCAATTTCAAACTTCGCTAAGTTAATCGAATGTAACGTGTATTTCCGGCTGAGATACTCGAGAAGTTTATTCTCCGAGATCATTTTATTTGCGATCAGCTGCCGAATGGGATCGGCATTCTTATCCTTCATCGTCGCAGTTAAAGCGTCGAGTTGGGCTTGGGTGATCAAGCGATCTTTAATGAGAACATCTGCTAATTGCCGGGACATTCTCTAGAGTATGAATGAAAATTTCCGCGGTGACAATTTCCGTCAAGCGACAATCGTTTGACGGAAGGTAGATTTTTTCGGAGATCGTTTCAGGCGGAACCCGTACGAAGGTTTCGAAAGAAATTCTGAGCTTGTTCCTTGTCTTTCGAAATCTGGATCTTCAGCTCTTCGAAACTACCGAACTTCTTTTCGCTTCTAAAGTGCTCCACGAACTGGACCTCGAGGGTCTCTCCGTAAAGGTCGATCGTTTCTCCCGCCGGCAGAATCAGGTGACACTCGACTACGATCGGAAGTTCGTTTTGGGAAGATTCCACCTTAAAGGTGGGTCGAACCCCCACATTCGTGACCGATGGAAATTTTTCGTGCTTTCCATTCTTAGTCGTAATCGCCCAAGTTGCGTACACGCCATGCGGTAAGGCTAATTTATTTTCGAGTTTTAGATTTGCCGTGGGGAAACCTAAGAGTCGGCCACGCTGGTCCCCTTTTACGACGACTCCGCGGTAGAAAAAAAATCGGTCCATGAGAATCGCCGCTTCGGAGATCTTACCCTCGTTCAGGAGTCCCCGAATTCGGGTGCTCGATACGATTTCGCCTCCCGACTCCTCCGGGTCGAGAACCGTCACGTCGATCCCTTTTTCGGCGCACCAGACCTTCAGGAGTTCTAGGTTTCCTTCGCGTTTTTTACCGAAGGCGAAGTCATGCCCGACAAAAAGCGATTTTGCTTTAAATCCCCGCACGATTACTTTTTCAAAAAATTCTCGAGCCGTCAGAGTAAAAAAATCCTGACTAAAAGGTTCCTCTACGACGACGTCGACGCCAAGGTCCTCGAGAATTTTCACCTTCTCGTCGTAGAGGGTGAGGAGCTTCACCTGGGTTCCGGGGCGGAGCACTTCCTGGGGATGGGGTCGGAACGTGAACACGCAGGCCGGCCCCCCGATTCGTTTTGCTTCGCGGATCACCCGTTCAATAATTTTTCGGTGCCCAAGATGGACGCCATCGAAGTTTCCGATCGTAACGACCGCCTGGTCTTGGTCCAGGGATAAAGCATCAATTCCGCGAACGTGGAGCATGACCTGTTAGTACCACCGGGAGTTCATCCCCAAAACCAAAAAGGGGTCCCGAGAACGCGTTCCCGGGACCCGTCTCAGTTTTAAGCGAAAAACAGCATTTCTCGGTATTTCGGGAGCGGCCAGTAGTCGTCACCCACCATCGACTCGAGCTCGTCCACAACCCCTCGAACTTCATTCATCGCAGTCGAAACGTCGGCGGCGTAATGCTTCGCTTTTTCCTCTTCACCGACGGCGCCTTCGGCCTTTCCGTGAACGGCCTCGAGTTCTTTTCGCTTCGTATGGAGAGTCGCGATGAGGGTGTTTAACTTAATGAGCGTCTCCTTCTGGGGGGCCGGCACGCCGGCATCGGCGTTCGACTTTACGGAAGACGCCAGGTCACCCGAATAGGCATAGCAAGTCGGGAGAATCTGGGTGTCGATCATCGAACGCAGAGTTTCAACTTCGATCTGGAGATTCTTCACGTACCGCTCGAGGCGAATATGCATCCGCGAATGCACTTCGGGACCGGTGAAGATTCCGAACTTCGCGAAGACTTCGACTGCTTTCGGTTCAACCATCTGAGCGAGCGCTTCCGGAGTCTTTCGCAGGTTCGGGAGCCCCCGACGGGCGGCTTCCTTTACCCAGTCGTCCGAGTATCCATTGCCTTCGAAACGGACTTTTTCGGTTTCCTGAACGGCCTTACGGACCGTTTCCATAATCGCTTCTTCGAGTTTCTTACCCGAGCTTATCGATTCCTTCAGCATCGCCACGATTTCAGTCATCCCGTCCGCGACCGCCGCGTTCAGTACCGTTACCGGGAACGCCGTCGAAGCCGAAGAACCGACCGCGCGGAATTCGAACTTATTCCCAGTAAAAGCAAGGGGAGAGGTTCGGTTTCGGTCCGTATTATCTTTCGCCACTTCCGGAATCTGGGAGACGCCGAGTTTAATCACGGCTTGTTCCGCACCCTTATCGGCAAGCGTTCCTTTATCGATTTCATTTAAAATCCGGTTCAACATATCGCCGAGGAATACCGACATGATCGCGGGAGGCGCTTCGTTCGCCCCTAAGCGGTGATCGTTACCGGAAGACGCGATGGCGGCACGGAGCAGGCCCGAGTATTTATAAACGCCTTTCAGGATCGAACTCAGCACGAGGAGGAACCGAAGGTTCTGGTGCGGAGTTTTTCCCGGATCGAGCAGGTTCATTCCGTTCAGATCTTCACCCGAAGCGGTAACCGCGAGCGACCAGTTATTATGTTTTCCGCTCCCATTCACTCCCGCGAACGGTTTTTCGTGGAGCAGAACCGCGAAGTGGTGGCGCTGGGCTACTTTTCG
>JANXTV010000212.1 GCA_025352185.1 Oligoflexia bacterium | reverse complement strand
CTCCTCGCGCTCGCGAACGAAGTTTCGACCGCGCCGCCCGGACGCGAGGTCGACATGCTCCTCACCGCGGGCGAGCGGATCTCGATGGCGCTCCTTTCGATGGCACTGGCCGATCTCGGCGTGAAGGCGCTCTCCTATACCGGCTCGCAGAGCGGAATTCTCACGACTTCCCACCACCGCCGCGCACGCATTGAAAAAATTCTGGGGGATCGAGTTCGAAAAGCGCTGGCCGAAGAAGCCGTCGCGATCGTCGCGGGATTCCAGGGAATGAGCCCGGAGAAAGAAATTACGACGCTCGGTCGTGGAGGCAGTGACACGACGGCGGTCGCGCTCGCCGCAGTTTTAAAAGCAGATCGGTGCGAGATTTATACGGACGTCGATGGGGTTTTTACCGCGGACCCTCGGCTCGTTCCGGAAGCCCGGCAAATTCCGAGGATCACCCACGACGCGATGGTGGAACTCGCCCAGCGGGGCGCGGGAGTTCTGCATCCTCGAAGTGTCGAACTCGCTCAGAAATTTAAGGTGCCCTTATGGGTAAAGAATAGTTTAAAACCCGGTGATTCGGGGGGGACGGAAATCGTGGAGAATCGATTCGAAAAAATGGAAGCAACCGAAGTGGTGGGCATCACCCACGATCCGAATAAGTCGTTGCTCATCCTCGAGCTCATGCGGCCCTCGGCCGCGAGTGCAATCTGGGATGTCGCGACTGCCTATGGTCTCACGCTGCTCGCGCCCGATTTTAACGAAAGCACCCTCCGCTTTTTCGTCGAGAACGAGGCCATTCCCGAATGGCAGAAAGCGTGTCACACCCTGTCGGTCGATGGTTTTCTCCGGGCCGTCGAATTTCACGAAAAACTCGTTCCAGTCTCCATAGTTGGGAGTCGTCTGACGCAGGATGGAAAAATCCTCTCGAAGGTATTCGAAATCCTTGATCAAAACGGTATCTCCGTTACCATGGGCCAAGCTACTAGCCTCGTCATAACCTTGGCGGTGTCTAAACCGAGAGCGCCTGAAGTCGTGGGCATCCTTCATCAGAATCTCATGGGAGTACCTGTTTAATGTCCGATACCCCTCAGGCGAAAAAACGGAAGAGCCGCAAAGAAGCGCTCGAAGCAAATCCCGAACTCTCCGAAAAAATTTCCGAAATGATCGCGAGCCTGAAAGATTTTAAAAACCCCGCGCTGGTCGTCGGCGACGGATGGGCCGCGATGGCCGCGGTCGGATTTCTCGCCACCCTCACGAAGGATGTCGCGGTCACGGAAGGTGGGGCAACCACGCTCGCCGGGAACGTGCTTTGGATTTTAAATTCGGGCGCTCACGCGATGGCGCCGCTGCCTTTTTTCGAAAGCGGCGTGAGCGCGGAAGCGTGGAAGAATCTCGCGCACCGTCTCGGCGTCACGAGTGACGAGCCCCAGTCGGGCCACTACCTCCGGGAGTTCCGGAATCGATCTTTCGCCCGCCCGCCGTGGCATAAATCTCCGACTCCCGAAATGCGTGCGGAAACGCGCATGGAATGGATCTGGGGACCGGAGACGCGGATTGCCCCGATTTTTGAAGCTCGTTTCGAAATGCCACTCGGCGAACTGGAAATGAAAATTCGCGAAAAACTCGCGACCCTCCCGAACGTGCGAATCCTTTCGGACGTTCCGGTCACCGGGTTTGAATTCGCGGCCGATGAGACGACCGAATCGAAAGTGATTCTCGCGAACGGCGCGAAAGTGGATTTTGCCCGTGGAATCTGGGCCGATCGTTGGATCGGACTCGGGAGCATCGACGGACTTCCGAAAGGGGCTGCCCTCTCGCGGAACCGCGAAGCGGTGGGAATTCTACAGGGCGTGTTCACGCATAAAGCGGCCATGGTTAAGGATTCGATGCAGGAAGGCTTTTTCAGCACGACCCATAAAGATGCGGGCGAAGAATTTTCTCGCGCGGTCTGGGGTTATTTCTTCGACGGCGGAAAGAAAAGTGTTTGGACGCTCTTTCTAACCGAAGACGAAGGGGCCGATAATCACTCGATCGGGAAAAAATACCGCCGCTTAAAGCAGGCGCTTGAAAAAATGTTTACCGGTACCGAATGGCTTCCCGAAGGATGCGCGGATTTTTCGGCGACGGTTGAAAACGAACAGCTCTTGTTTCACGAAGATTTTATTTTTGCGAACGGGGATGTCGTTCACGAGC
>JANXTV010000114.1 GCA_025352185.1 Oligoflexia bacterium | reverse complement strand
CCGGATGAGCGATATCCAAGCGGTGTTCTTGCTTTCCGTGATCATGGGATTAACCGTCGCGCTGCTCCCGCTCGTATCGACGGTCGGGACGCTCGTCCTGTTCGCCATTTTTTCGGTCGCGACGGGACTCAGTTATCCCATTCAAAAACAGGTGATGAACGAGGCGATTCCGGATCCGGAATACCGAGCGACGATTCTTTCCCTCGAGAGTCTGATCGACCGGGCGGTGACGGCAGGGGTGGCGGCGACGATTGAACATCTAACCGGTGCCATCGACTCTTTCCTTATCGGCGCCGGGGTGCTCTCCGTCGTTTTAATGCTGATCGTGAAGGCCGTGCTTTCCCGGGCCCGCCGGTAAAGGCCATCGCGTCGGGGAGTCCGTCGTAGAGGTCTCCGATGGATTCGAGGATTTCGACTTCGTCTGCGTTCGAGCGGTAGGATCTGGATCCCGCGGGAACGGTAAGGCCTAGGTAGATTCTTCGGAGTCCGGACTGATCGCGCCGCGAGAGACCGACGTGAAATTCGCGGGCCATGAATGCGCAGTGACTTGAGAAGGCGGACCAGGTAAATTCGGGACGTTTCGCTTCGAGTTTTACGGCGGCCTCGGGAAATGCGCAGAAGAGGTGGTAGAATGCGAACGCTTTCGCAATGTCGTCGGAGCAATAATTCATGACCGAGAACGGATCAAATTCGAGTCCGAACGTTTTCTCTGACTTCCCCTGTTTACCTAAATCGTCGGCGGAACGGCACCATTTCGGTTGATATTCGCGGGCGTCTTTTCGTCTTTCTTCATGTCCCAGTCCGGCCAGGTGTCCAATCTCGTGGAGAACCGTCATATCGCGGAGCTGTTGGAAGAGTTCGGTATCGATTTCGATCGCACGGGCATTTATCGCTTGGGCCGCTTCGTCCGTCTCCGCGAACTTCATAAGTGCCCGAGCGGATTTCGTGGTCGAGTAATCTTTATCTTGCTCGACCATGCGTAAATTAAAGATGGCGCCCGAGATGAGGCCGAGCCGGTCTTCCGGTTTATCTTCTGACCGCTCGTCTCCGACGGTCGTTATTCCAAAGTCGGAAAGGCCAGTGTCCGCGAAGATAAATGCCGGGGCGTCGGCCGTTTCATCGGTAATTCCGTCGCAGCTTTTCCATTCGGTGAACGTGATTCCCGTTTGGTCGGGCGTGTATTCACGATTCACAATCATCGCGATTCGGGCCTCGTAGTCCGAATGGTCGTAGATTCGTTTCGCGCGCTTCACGTCGGAGTGGAGGCTCGATTTTTTAGAAATTTCCGTCGTCGAGTTTGCGAAGCACACGGGCACCCGGGGGTTCTTCCAAGCTGACTCGGTGTCGGCGATGAGGGTCGGGTGGGGGACGTTCGCGGAGACGGCGCTGGCGCCGAGGAGCGGAATAAAAAGGAACGTTACTGCACTTTTCCGGGACGCTTTTAACGAGGGCCGGGAGAATGTCATTCCTTTTGGTGGTAGCCGGGATCCGGTTGGATTTCGAGTTACTTTCTCGTCAGCGTCTCATTTTCGTAACATTCTGGGCGGCGCCGGCTCTGGCGCAGCAGGTAAACCTCTGTATGGGGGGGGCCGCCACGAGTCCAAGGGGTGTGGTTCCGATAGAGAATCGGTGACCTCGCCCCGGATTTCCCGGAAGGGTCGCTTTGGCAATTGTTACGTTTTGTAACGAACCAGAAGGGTTTAAACCGAATGGCCTGAACTCCCCCCAGACCGCGCATTTCGACACGTAAGGGTGTCGGAATGCGCGGTAGTGGCGCTGGCTGAAGCCCGTAAACGTTACACAACCAAACAATTGCCAAAGCGAGTCCCCGCGGCGAAAAACCGGGGACTGGACGAAAACGGAGCCCGGGCAGACCCCTACCGAGGGGGCACGAAAAAGCCCGATCCGAAATTCGGACCGAGCTTTAGGTAGGATCGAAAACAAAAAGTGGGACGAGATCCGATTAAATGGCCCGCTTCAAATGGCAGACCTCTTTAGCGAAGTGCGATGAGTCCGGCAACGAGCAGGGAAACCACGCTCATCACCTTAATCAGAATCGCAACACCCGGTCCGGAAGTATCCTTGAACGGATCGCCGACCATATCGCCGACGACGGCATTTTTATGCACGTCGGAGCCCTTTTTATAGCCCTTCAGGTTGCCCTTCTCGATGTACTTCTTTGCATTATCCCAGGCTCCACCGGCGTTCGCCATGAAGAGTGCCATAGTCGCGCCGACTGCGAGCGATCCGGCGAGGAGACCCGCGAGAGCCGCTGGCCCGAGCAGGTAACCCACGACCGGCGGAACGACGACGGCGACGAGACCGGGAAGAATCATTTCGGAGAGTGCGGCTTTCGTCGCGATATCTACGATTTTCTTTGGCTCGGGTTCGGCTTTTAATTCCATGAGGCCCGGAATTTCGCGGAACTGGCGGCGAATTTCTTCGACGATCGCACCGGCGGCTTTACCCACCGCGAGCATCGTCGAAGCGCCGACGATGAACGGAAGGATCGAACCGAGGAGAAGACCAATCAGAACTTTCGCGTCCGTGATCAGAAGTTGCACATCCGGTAGGCCGGCGGCCGAACGGGCGTGGTTTACTTCCATGTTGAATGCGGAAAAAAGGGCAACCACCGTAAGGGTCGCCGATCCAATCGCGAATCCTTTACCGATCGCGGCCGTCGTATTTCCTACGGCATCGAGTTCATCGGTGATCGCACGAACTTCCGGCCCGAGGCCCGACATTTCGGAGATCCCGCCGGCGTTATCGGAAATCGGTCCGTACGCATCGACGGTCATCACGACGGCGGTTCCGCCGAGCATTCCCACCGCGGATAGAGCGATTCCGTAAAGGCCGAGGTAGTGATCAGCGATCCAGGCTACCGCCGCGACCACGAACATCGGAATGGCAACCGATTCCATCCCCACGGCCAAGCCACGGATCAGGTTCGTTCCGGCGCCGGTGATGGACGCTTCCGCTACCCGGGCGACCGGAGTCGAAGACGTATAATAGTCGGTGACGAGTCCAATGATCGCACCGCCGATCGCTCCGGCGACGACGGAAATCGTCACGCCTTGGGTGATGCCCCAAAGCGGCATCATGATGAAGGACGCAAGTCCAAGCATGATCGGAGGGAAGATCAGAGCTAAGCGAAGCACCATCGCGGGATTCATCGCTTTCAAGCTGCGTGCGATGAAGATGGCGACGATCGAAACGACGACGCCGATTGCGGAAAGCGCGATCGGCAGGATCACACCCGCAAAACGGTTCTCGGTTTCACCGCCCGCCGCGACGAGCGAAGGAAGGAGATTTCCGGGAGCGGTGAGGGCGATCGCCATGGCGGCGACGATGGCGGCGATCATGGATTCATAAATGTCGGCGCCCATTCCGGCGACGTCACCCACGTTATCCCCGACGTTATCGGCGATGACGCCCGGATTCCGTGGGTCATCTTCGGGAATATTTTCGATCACTTTGCCGGCGATGTCGGAACCGACGTCGGCGGCCTTCGTATAGATACCGCCACCGATGCGGGCGAAGAGGGCGATCGACGAAGCGCCGACGGCGAAAGCGTGAATGATGTTACTGAAGTTCGCGGCGTCGCGGAAAGTAGAATAGATGATTCCCATTCCGAGAATCCCTAAGCCCGCAACCGAGAGTCCCATCACGGCGCCACCGTCTAAGGCGACGAGAAGCGTGTTCGGCTTATTTCCGGAACGTGCACATTGGGTCGTACGAACGTTCGCGTAAGTCGCGGCCTTCATGCCGACGAAACCGGCCAGGAGCGAGAGAATCGCGCCGAGGAGGAAGGCTCCGGCGGGAACCCATCCGAGGGCGAAGCCGATGGCGACGAAAACCACGGCGCCGAATACGGCGAGGGTTTGGTATTGGCGAAAGAGGAATGCCATCGCGCCTTCGCGGATATAGCCCGCGATGCGGTTCATCGTTTCGTTCCCTTCGGGTAAGGACTTCACCCGGAAGTAGAAGAAGATCGCGAAGAAAAGTCCGATGACGCCAATCACGGCAGGGGCGTTCAACCAGAGTCCCGAGTTCAGGGAAGTAAATCCGTTAGTTTCCATTTTAAAGAGTGATCTCCATGGGATTGGAATAGGCTTGTGGGGTCTGTTTAGGTCCTCTTCGGATACCCGACCTCTTCTCTACCTTCAAGCAGGGATATTGATGACAACCCGCACGAAGATCTTTTAAACCCTGAAGGGTCACGCTAGTTTAGACTCTTAAGCTCAGACTCCACTCCGCCATGAAAGCTTCATGATCAAACTCCCGATTGACTCATTAGTGCCCGAGATTTTACGTGCGGTGAATTCACCGCGGGAAAAGTCGCGGACGCTCCTCCTCGCTTCGCCCGGTTCGGGGAAAACCACCCGTATTCCTTGGGGACTCGCCGCAGCTATCGCGGGAGGCAAGGTCTACGTTCTCGAACCTCGGCGAATCGCCGCAAAACTTTCGGCCGAACGCGTGGCGAGCGAAAATGGACTGCGTCTCGGCGAAGAAGTTGGCTATCACTTTCGGTTTGAGCGGAAGCGTAAGGATTCGACCCGCCTCGTGTTCCTCACCGAGGGAATGCTCCTCCGAGAACTCCAGGGAAACCCCGAGCTCCGGGGTGTTTCGACGCTCGTCCTCGACGAATTTCACGAACGCCACCTCCAAGCCGACCTGGCGCTCGGAATCGCAAAACGCCTTCAGGAAACTTCGCGGCCCGATTTAAAAATCCTCGTCATGTCGGCGACCCTCGATGCCGGACCCC
>JANXTV010000086.1 GCA_025352185.1 Oligoflexia bacterium | reverse complement strand
GCGGATGCCCGCTTTTTCATCTGGTGAAGAATGCCTTCCTCGGTCGCGACGATGAATTTCCGCTTCGGACTTGTTATCGCGTAATTTAAAAGTGCGCTGGTCGATCCGATAAAGTCGGCCTTTGCGAGGAGGCTGGCCTCGCACTCGGGGTGCGCGATGAGCTCCGCGTCGGGATGTTCGACCCGAAGGACCGCGATTTTTCTCTCGGAGAAAGTTTCGTGGACCATACAGGTGCCCTGCCAAAGGAGCATTTCGCGTCCGGTCTGTTTCGCGACGTAGGCGCCGAGGTTTCGGTCGGGGGCGAATAGAATTGGCCGATCTTTAGGAATGCGGTTCACGATTTTTACGGCGTTGGTGCTGGTGACGATGACGTCCGACTGCGCTTTAATCGCAGCCGAACAATTAATGTAGGAAACGACGAAGTGATCGGGATGCTGGGCCCGGTATCGTGCGAAGGCTTCCGGCGGGCAGGAGTCCGAGAGTGAGCATCCCGCGCGCATGTCGGGGAGGAGAACTCTGCGTGAAGGGTTGAGAATTTTTGCCCCTTCGGCCATGAAGTGGACACCCGCGAAAACGATGACTTCGGAGGTAGAATCTTTCGCGGCTCGAGCGAGGTCCAACGAATCTCCGATCACGTCGGCAATGTCCTGAATTTCTTCTTCCTGATAATAGTGCGCGAGTAATACGGCGTTCTTTTCCTGCTTCAATCGCCGGATTTCCGCGACGAGATCCAGACGAGGATCTAACGCGTTGCGTATAGTGGGCGATGCGGAGGGGGGTGAACCTGGGCTCATGTTAGGGCCTGATCCTACTCCCTTTTTGGGTGGCTGTCGCGGGCTCCGGCAGTCGTGTTTTCAATCTAAAATGGGGCTAAAATGGGGATTGATGCGTAGGCCCGCGAAAGGTAGGGTCCGGTGCTTAAGCATGTGGAAATGGCTCCTCGGTATCCAACCGAAAAAGAAGATCGCGAATTCGTCTCTGAATCCCCTCGAAGGGGTGCGAATCCTGAAGCACGCCGCGGCGATGCGCGTGGTTTTCTTTTATCCCGGCGAAGAAGGGACTTACGTCGATGACTGCATGGTCACCCTTTTCGAAAACGGAGTTGTCCATCTCCGCGCGAAGAGCGAAGAAACGACGACCCACCTCCACCACTGCGAAATCCTTTGGCGCTATGAAGTGCCGACTGAAAAAAGTAAAAGTGATCCAAACTCGAAACTCCGGGTCCTGAAGTTTAAGGGCCGCGAGGGCGGGAATCGCGAACCCGAGCCACCGACGCTCTAATTGAAAATTATCCATGCAAACCGCGCCCCGTTCTCCTGAAGTGTTTTTTAAGGCCGCGCTAGCCCTCGTGATCGCCCTCTTTTTATCGCTCCTCGCTCGGCACGCGAACGCTGCGCCCCTCATCGTTTACACCTACGATTCGTTAACGGCGAAAGAGGGTCTCGGACCGATCTTAAAAGCTGCCTATAAAAAGAAGACGGGTGATGAAATTACGTTCGTCACCGTCGGAGACGCGGGCCAGCTCCTTTCGCGCCTCCAACTCGACCTCGAACGAGGAAAGCCGAAGGCGCACGTGGTTCTCGGTATTGATCAAAATCTTTTTCTGAAAGTGAAGGATCTCCTGCTTCCGCTTGATCGATCGCGTGAGGGCGGGTTCATGAAGTTTGTCGACCGCGAGTGGTGGCTCGGCGAAGCGTTCGTTCCCTACGATTTCGGCGTCTTCGCGCTCGTAGCGGATACGAAGAAACTACCCGTCGCGGACTTTCCGACGACTTGGAAAGAACTTTTAAAGAGCCGATTTAAGAAATCTCTCCTCCTCGAGGATCCGCGCACTTCGTCTCCGGGGCTGGCGTTCGTGCTGGGGTCGGAAGCGGCGACGCACGGTAAGGACGACGAGGCTTCGCACGAAGCCTTTAAGGATTTTTGGAAAGATCTGAAATCCCAGTGGGTGACGCTCGCTCCCGGATGGTCGCAAGCTTACGGGATGTTTACGAAGGGTGAAGCACCGCTCGTTTGGAGTTATGTTTCGAGTGAGGCCTACCACCGGACGGAGTGCGAGAAAACGAAATGTGCGGAAGCAGACCGATACCGGGCGGTCGTTTTTGAAGATGGTAATCCGGTCCAGATCGAAGGAGCCGGAATTCTTAAGGATGCTCCGGGTGGCGCGGTCATGAAGAAGCGCTCACTCGAGTTCATGGAAATCCTCACTTCGGAAGCGGTCCAGAAACAGATCCCCGAAACCCAGTGGATGATGCCCGTGCGTCTCGGCGTAAAATTGCCGGTCGCTTTCCAATCCCTTCCGATCGCGAAAAAGAAATTCACGCCCGAGTTCGACCGCGAAAAAGTCGACGGAATTCTCGAACGCTGGAACGCAGCCGTTCGGTAGGCCAATCGTTAATCGATCGGTCGGTCTTTCGGGTTTTTTACTGGGGTAGCTTCCGCGCGCGTTTCGCCGCGCGAAACTTCCAGGTGACGCCGGCGAGGGCCATCGGACCCGCGTCGCCGAGACGGATTCGAGCATTCACGGAGAGGGTTTTCGAGTAGTCGCGAGACGTTTCTAAATAAATATTTTTCCCGTATCCGTAAAACTGTTTCATGAGGAGGGCGAGGCGTTCTCCCTCGGTCGGGTGCTTAATATTAGTCGACAGCGCGATCCGGGAGTTCCAGGGTCCGACGTTAAATCGGGTATATCCCGCCACGCCCCTATATTTTTCGTCGGCGAAGATGATATCCGCCCCCACGTCTTTTAACCAGGCGGAATACTGGCTGAGGATCCATTGAATTCCCGTACGCGAATAGAACGTACTTTCGTAGTTCGAAACGCTGAGGTAGGCGCTGATTTCTTTCCCGAATGACTGACGGACTTGGATATTTCCGTGATTGATCGCGGTTAAATTTCGTTTAAAAAGATCGGCTTCGATTCCGACGTGTCCCGCGGAAAGGAGCCATTCTCTCTGGTGTTCGGCATCGATTATGGAAACTTGGACGCCATCGATACTGCCGTTATCCGAGAGACCGAGATTACCGAAGTTTTTAACGGGTACTGACCCCGCTTCGATTTGGATTCCCTTTAAGCAAGCGAGGCTAACGTAGACTTGTCGGAGGGCGATTCGGAAGTCGGGATCGGCCGTGCCGACGCCCGAGTTAATCCATTCATTATTAAATTTTTCGCCCGTTGTAAGACGTGCGCGAAGTTTTAAACATCCATCCTCGGTGAGGTTTACCCAGCCGTCGATGCGGATGCGTCCCTTGAGATTAAATTCGTTCGGCTTATCCGCGAGTTTCTGAAACCAGGGGGAAATCCCGACTTGGCCTTCGATACCGGCGGAGGGAGGAGAGGTTGGAGAGGGAACGGGAGCGGGGGCATCATCCGTAGCGACCGACATTTCGAGGGTCGCCGATTCGGGCATAAAGTTCGCGAGCGCCGAACCGGAGTTCAGCGCTGTCGGGAGCGGAAGGACGTAGGTCACGTCGTTTAATTCCCACTGCCCGGCATGGGCAAAACTTAAAAACGCGGCGAACGTGAATGCGGCGAAGACACCCGAAGAAAATTTCATCGTGGGGCAGTCGTAACACAGCGCGTTATTAATTTGCTAGATTGGTTTTCCGATATCTGCGAAAAAATCGGAAAGGCGGCGGTTTACCCCCCTCTATATATAGGGGTTCGTTCGCTCTTTTCCGAAGGTAGTGCCTCAAAAGAGATGGTAAAAAATAAACTAGATATAGTTTAAATAAAGTCTAAGCCGAAGGGTGAAAAAAGGCGGATTTTTAGCATGGTAAGTATACGGAACTAATAGACTATTTAAAAATAGATGCACTGCGTCAATTTAGACCTTCCTCTTTCCTAAAAAGAGGCGTAAAACCCTGTATCGGGACGCGTCAAAAGTTAGTGGTTTCAGTCCAGTTTTTTGGAGGCTTTATATGTCAGTTCGAATAGCCTTACTGCTCACTTCAGCACTCACGGTCATGGGTTGTACCCAGTCCGTGCCGAGCCAATTTAAGCTCCTTCCCGCAACGCAGTCCGTCGAAGCCGGCTTCACCGTGAGCCAGGAACAAACCGAACGGAAGACGTCCCCGGTCGACATCCTCTGGGTGATCGATAATTCGGACAGCATGGAGTCCTCCCAGAAGAAGTTAAAAGCGGGACTTTCTGAATTCGCGAATAACTATTTCAAGGGCGACACCGATATCCAGCTCGCCGTCATTACGACCGACACCTTTGTCGCGAATGAGCTTTGGACGGACTACCTGAATCGTCCGATCGACGGCAGTAAAGAAACCCCGCGCAGCTACTCCCGTCCGGCGACGAAAACTTCTAAGGCGAAACGAGCTCACCCACAGTGGGGACCCGATTACGCCGTACTCTCAAACTCGGCGCTGATGAGGACCAAGTCGAATTCACTCTCGAGTCTTACCCGCGAATTCGAAAAGCGTGTCTCCGTAGGCACCGACGGTATTTACGAAGAGCACGGATTCGATTCCGTCGAGGAGTTCATCGCCGATAACGAGAAACGCGCGACCTCACCGAATAAACTTTTCCGTAAAGGCTCGCAGCGAATCATTGTATTTCTCTCCGACGAAGACGACCAGTCCATGGATGCTTCCGCCGTCGGCCCGAATCCTCGGAAGCTCCTCTTCTCGGGATCCTACTATACGGGGAAAGACGTCGCGAAAGCGGATAAGCTCCTTCCGGCTCACTTCACGAATGTCGGCTGCCAGTCGACCGTCGTCGAAGGAAAAACTCTCGCTCCGGCTACGATCTGTACTCGTCCGGGAACGCTCACCCCGGTTTCGGAAGTTAAAAATCATTTCGACTCCTTCTTTCACGAACTCGACGGAACGCCCGCCGGATCCGACGCTAAGTACCTCGTCGTTTCCATCGTCGGTAAAGACCTAGCGACGATCGAAAACCTTCGCGCGACCTCTACGGAAACTGCTTCCGATTCTAAAGAAAAAGTCATTACCCACGAACAAGGTGCGCGGTATCTCGAACTTGCGGCCGAAGTCGGCGGCGGATCTTTCGCGATGGATATCGGTTCCCAGAACTACGCAAAGGTTCTCGAAAAGATCGGGCTCGAAGTCGTAAGACACTCGACCGTACCGGTCTTCACTCCGCAGACGAAATTTAAACTCGAGCGCGCACCCGACATGAAAGAACGAATTGTCGTCACGCTTGAGAAAGAATCCGGTGCCCGTACCGTGCTGAAACCAGCCCAGTATTCGGTCACCGCGAACTTAGTGCAGATCACCGACCCAGCGCTCGTAGGAGTGCTGAAAGCCGGTGACCGTATCTATGTGAACTACCAACCTTCTACCGTGCTGCCAGCAGATTCGAAGTAAGCAGAAAAGTCAGCGTTACTAACATAAGGAGAAAACCATGGGTTTCATCGAGTTTCTTAAAGGTAATTTTATGCACGTGCTTCCGATCTTCATCGCCGGTGCGATCGCCCTCGCGATTGCCGTCGAGCGGATCGTCGCACTCTTCCAAACCTACCCGATCCATAACATGGACGCGTTCTTTGCTCGCATCAGCGACCTCGTAATGGCCGACCGTATCTCGGACGCCGTAACGGTTTGCGAATCGATGCCGGGTAAGCCTTCGGCCCAAGTCGTTAAGCTCGCTCTCCTCCGTGCTCACCAGCCGGAAGAGCTGATCGAAAACGGACTTGGAATTTCTGTGAATAAAGCCGCCCAGGCCATCCAGAAGCGTACCCAGTTCTTAGCGACGATCGCTAACGTGGCGACCCTCCTCGGTCTCCTCGGAACGATCGCCGGACTGATCGCCTCTTTCCAAGCCGTCGGAACTGCGGATGCTTCCCAGAAATCTGCGCTTCTCGCGAACGGGATTTCGTCGGCGATGAACGCGACGATGCTCGGACTCGGCGTAGCGATTCCTTGTATGGTTCTCTTCTCGTTCCTCATGAACCGGACGAACCGCCTGATCGCCGAAGTCGACCAGTCGGCAATGCAAGCCATGGATATTCTGAAACAGAAATTCTACTCGGCACAGCAAACGACGCTGAAAAGCATCGGTCGCCGGTAATCGAAGAAACAACGATCGCTCAACGTCTGTATAGACCGAGGCATTTATGAAAAAAGGTTACATTAAACATAACGAACACGAACAGGATTTCGAGCTGAACATTGCCTCGATCATTGACTGCTTCGTCGTCTTAATCGCGTTCGTTCTGATTTCTACGTCCTTCTTTTCGATCGGGATCATCGACGCCGAAGTGGCTTCGGGTGGTGCTACCGAATCTGCCGAGCAGGTGGGGGGACTCGTGATCGAGCTAAAAGCCGATCATACGATCCTCGTTCGCTCGGACGCCTCCGCCCAGGAAGTCCGCATCACGAGTCGTGATGCGGGTAAAACCTGGGATTTCGATCGTCTCACCGGAACGCTCCAAGCCCTGAAAGTAAAAATGCCGGAACTTCACTCGGCGATTCTCGTCGCGGATAATTCCGTCGCTTACCGCGACGTGATGGCCTCGATGGAAGTCGCTAAGGGACAAGTTCCTAGCGTAAACCTGGGTGGTTTTTAATATGTTAAAGAAATCATTCCTGCCGACGGCAGCTCGCAGCGAACAGATGGCTCTTCAGATCACGTCGATGGCCGATATTTTCGTCATCATCCTCGTGTTCTTACTGAAGTCATACAGCGTGGAAGGCTTACCCTACGAGCCGACGGTTCCCCTTAGCCCGCCCGTCGCGAAAGGTCGGATCGAGAAGACCGATGCGACTAAGGTAGAGATCTCTTCCCGCGTCGTGGCCCTCGGTGGACAGCCGGTATCGTCGATGAAGGACTTCAAATTCGCGAAGAGCGATATGGATTCCGACGGCGCTTCCCAGACTTTACGTAAAGCACTCGCCCGCATGCGTCCGAAGGCAGTTGGAGGATCGAAAGGTCCACGCCTCATCGTCCTCGCGGACGAAGGCGCTCCGTACGAAACGATTAAGGCCGTTCTTGCCTCCGCGGCGAGCGAGGGTTTCCTCGATATCCAGTTAGCGGTGTCGCATGCTCAATAACCGCAAATTTACTGCACTTCTTTCGTTAGCCCTGTCCGCGTCGACCCTCACGGTCGCTACGGCCGCGGATACCCGTGAAGAATCGAATGATCGCGTCGTCGATCAGGCGGCAGTGGATATGCAGAGCGAGGCCGATCACGACCTCGCCGAAGTCGCAAAACAAGCGCGTGGCACCCCTCGGGAAGCCGAAATGCTGATGCGCCTCTCGGAGCTTCGCCTTGAAATCGCGGACGGAATGTTTCGCGTCGCGTACGGCCCGAACGAAGCGGGTTTAAAATCTGCTTACCGCGCGAAGCTCGCGTCGGGCATCGACTCCCTCACTAAAATTATCGTGTCCCACCCGAAGTCCGAAGCTTATCCGCGCGCACTCTTCCTCCGCGGTAAGGCCGAGAAGGAACTCGGACAGGCGAAACCCGCCCTGAAAGACTTCGAGGCTTTCCTCGCCCGTTTTTCTAAGCGCGATGAAGCGCCGGTCGCGATGCTCGCGGTTGCCGATCTCTCGATCGCATCTCTAAACTTTAAGCGCGCCGTTTCCGTCCTCGCGCCACTCCTTTCCCAGCCCGGTACGCCCGCCTACTCGAATGCGCTCGCGAAGCGCGCCTGGGCTCTCTTTTCTGATGGCAACCCGCTCGCCGCCGTTAAAGAATTAAACACGCTCGCGGCCTACTTCGCTCGCCTCGAAGCTGCGAATCAGTTATCTGCCGGAGATCGCTCCCTCCGGGAATCGTTACTTTCGGACGTACCATCCATCGCCTACCTCGCGTTCAGTAAAGACTCCTCTAAATTTTCTCTCGTCGCCGCAAACTTGCTCATGCGCTCGTTCGACACCGGTGAAGGGTACCGGAAGATGGCGCTCCGGATGATGGATCATCTGCGTACGGCTGACCGCGACGGCGAGCTCCGTACGTGGAAGGCCCTCGTGCTTAAATCGGACCCGGCCCGCGCCGAGAATCTCCAGATGTTAAATGCAACGTTTGAGTACGACCTCGAGCGAGAGGCATTTCCGGAAGTGGCGAAGACTTCGACCGAAATGGCTGCGATTTTAGCGAGCGATGTAAAAGCCGAGGGCGGAGACGAAGCCCGGAAGCTGGTCGTACGTGCGGCGAATACGCTGACGAAGCGTATTTCGGATTACCGGAATAACGTTCGTGCGAACGATGCCGAGAAGTTTCTCGCCGCAGTTCTACCCGCCTTCGAAAAAATGTCGGCCCCCGATGATTCTCGTCGAGTTGCCCTCCGTTGGAACCTCGCCGAAACTTATTTTAGCCTCGAAAAATACGAAAGCGCCGCGCAGGCTTACCGGTTCCTCGCCTTAAACTGGGGAGCCGTTAAAGTGACGAACGCGGCGGTTTCGCCGAAAGTTTCCGCTCTTAAAGCCATTTCTAGCCGATACGAATTCCTCAAGTCTGCCGGTGTGATTCCGGAAGCGCTTAAGGCGACCGGTACGGCCGGGGCTACGAAAACGATTTCCGCCGCGAATCTCGCGTCACTCCGCGAATGGATTCAGTGGACGGATGCTTACGCGAAAGCCGAAGGGGATCTCCTCGATTCCTACCAGTTTGAAGCGAGCCGCGCCCTTTACCAAACTGGATTGCAGGACGAAGCACTCGCCCGTATGAAGACCTTCGCGGTCTCCGCTCCCCGCTCAAGTGTCGCGATCGCTTCGGCTTCCCTCGTGATGGATACCTATATCGCCCGCGCCCGGTGGGACCAGGTTGAGACCGAGGCCCTCGCATTTTCAAACGTGAGCGGATGGACGAACTCGAAATTTGCTTCCCAGATGCAAACCCAGGCCGCGGGAGCGAAATTTAAGCGCGCCGAAGCCGCGTATGCCGGGAAGAACTATGCCGAAGCCCGCACCCAGGCACGCGAATTCCTAAAACATTACGGATCAAGCGCCCACGCTGTCGATGCACAGGGGATGGCTTGTAACTCTGCACTGAATGCCGGTGATCTTGACGCCGCCGTCGAATGTTTCGACGAACTCGCGGCTCGGTTCCCGAAAACTACTGCTGCCGTTCAGGCGCTTCACACGGCCGCTCGAATCGAAGATGACCGGATGAATTTTACTCCCGCCGCCGATCGATATGTTCGCTACCTCCACGCGAGCCGCGGAATGAAAACGGCCGAAAGCCTGACGATCCGTAAACGGATTCTCCAGCTCACTCGCGCGAGCGGCGATGCCGTTCGTATGGATAAATCGGCTACTCCTTCGAGCTGTCCTTCTAAATTGGCGGCTGAATGCGAACTGAATCGTGCGCTCGCCGCCCTCATTCGGAGCGTCGGTGGAGAAAAGAATTCTGCCGGCCTTTCCCGCATGAATACGGCTCGCCCGGAACTCCGTGCGGTCTGGGCAACGGTTGCACTCGAACATTGGCAGAATCTGGATTCCCGCTCGGTGGACCGCGCGATGGCGGCCCTCGTGAAAAACTGGAAATCGACGGATGCTTCGGTTCGCTACTTCCTGATCGCCCGCGCGACGAAGTCCATTCCGGCGATCCTCGCCCGTGAACGCACGATGACCTCGAAGGTGACCCTGGTTGCGACCGAGAAATCGATCACGAACCGGATGCGCCTCCTTCAGAATATCGAAGCCCGCGCAAAGATCGTCGCGAACATTCCGGTAACATCGATTCAGGCATCGGCTCAGGAAACGATCTTTCTTGG
>JANXTV010000041.1 GCA_025352185.1 Oligoflexia bacterium | reverse complement strand
GGCCCAGCGCCAGAAGTCCGATCGCTCTCCCGCCGGTAAGGCATCGACTGAAGAGACGGCCGTCGATGCGCCAGCCAATGCGCCGACCACTCCCGCGAAGACTCCCGTCGAAGCTCCGAAAAAGTAATTCGAATTCGCTCTTTCCCAGCTGCTATCGTTCGAGATCCGCGCAACTCGGGAACGACCGGATGAACGCTTTCCATCGGTGCTTCACCGAGGACTTACAGTATTTCTTGGTTTCGAAGACCTGACCGCTCATCGCGCGGAATCGCAACGAGACGCAGCTCCAGACGTTCGTGCCGAGGCCGAACCGCTTTCCGTGATCCCGCGAATCGGGTTTCGTATAAATGGGAACGACGCGGAACCCTACTTCGGAAGGACGAAAATCGTAAAACTCCCTTAATAAATGCGCGGTTCCTGCGGTATCCGAAAGCGATTCATCGCCGTATTTTCCCCGAATCGCCTGGGCACCTACGGCCGGGAGTTCGCCTAGGAAATGAAGAATACTATCGCCAATAAAGGGTTCTCCCGAATCCGCAGTACTCGAAAACGAATCGATGGCCGAAAACGAACAATGATTCACCCGAGACGTCGATTCATCATCGACCGCGATCACGCGAAGTAAACCCTTGAAGTCGTGGGCCGAAACTCCGAGCGGAGAAAACTGCCAAAGTCGCTTCGAACGGTCCCGGAGTGACTGTGCGGTTTGCCAATCTCCTTCCGGGAGTTCCGTCGTCTTGCGATAAGTGCTGGGATTGAAACCGTTATAAAGATCGGATTCCCAGTCGTGATAGATTTCCAGTCGTCGATTCAATCGAAAAAGCTTTTCCCAGAAGGTGACGGTGATCGAAGATGAACCGGCGGTGTGGTGATCCGAATATCCTTCGGCCATTGTACTCTCGCGCGCCCCCGGAGCGCCGACGGCGATGATTCCGCCATCCACTTTCGAAACGATGGGTTGCAAGAGTTCGCAGCTCGGTTCACCGAGCTCGTCATTATCTCCGATACATTTTAACTGAAGGACGTCCCCGCTCTCGCGGTTCTCCAGTCCGCGCCCAAGAATCTTCAGGGGCCCGGACTCATCGGCCGCGAAGGCAGAGGTCGCGAGGAGCAATAACCAGGCGAAGATGAGGGAGGAGGTCCTTAGACCAATCGTTTTCATAGTCGACGAGAAGAATACACCAGGCTCGCCCCTCGGACAACGCTCTGCGTTGCGATTCTGTTGACTGAGAATAGCTCTTAAACTTCATGGATCTAACTCGGTCGCGACCAAAAAAAAGGGACCGGCGAATCGCCGATCCCTTTAGCTTTAATGACCTTTTGTTCGCCGACGCCTTAAGGCCAGAGGAGCGCTTGAGTCTGTTCTCGCGAAATTCGCGGGTGAAAAGGATTTTCGATCACGGACCGAGGGGCCGCCACTCGCCCGCTGCACGCAGCTTCGCGAGTCGCCCGGGTGCTGAGTCCGCCCCAAGAAGTACCGCCGCCGCCGTTCTTCGTACCCTTACCGTAAATATAGGTCGCGAAATCCGATTCGAGGTCGAGGGTGCTGTACGCCTCCATCGCGGCACGAAGCGTTTCCGTCGTGACCGTCGAGTAAAAGTTCTTCTCGAAGTAACCTCGAAGGAACGTCTTAAAGCTCTGTCCGCGGGTCTCCATTTTTCCGGCCATCCATTCCAGAAAAGCCGCTCCGCGAGTATACGCATTATCGTCCGTCATACGAGTCCAGACCGAGTGTCCGGCCATCTTCGTCGTGAGACCAGGCGTTTTCTTCGCTTGGTAACCGCGGTCGCGCCAGCTCGACATCGCTTCGTCGATCCATCCGGCATTTCCCTGTGCTGGCATGACGGCCCGGGCGTTATACGAGTGGAAAAGTTCGTGGCCGACGGCGCTGAGGGCCGACATCGTCGCTCCCGAATATTCCATTCCGCCGCCACCCGCTCCGTACACAATGACCTTGGCGTGCGGGAATGGGCCGTAATCGGTCTCGAGTTCCTTTAATACGTATTTTACTTCGTCCGCGTAACCCTTCAGGGAACCCGTAGTATAAATTTCAACCGGAAGTTTCCGACCGTCGACCGAGTCGAAGGTGAATTCCATCGAAGGCACCGCTCCGACCGGAAGGAGATGGAAGAACATCGACGAAGTCGTATAGAATTTCGGAAATTCCACTTCGAAAATATTTTCACTCACCGTTTTCACCGTACCGTTCGCACGGAGGACGTGGGGCATCCCCTTCGCGCCCGTGACTTCAACCCGAATTTTCATCGGGATCTGGTCGAACTCGAAGTTCGTCGGGAGGTATTGCTCGAGGTATTCACGGTCGGAAAGATCCGACATCCAGAATCCGGAAGCGACGCCGGCGGCGCGAAAGCTCACGCCTTGCTTCATTTTATGAACGATCGATAGGCGGTGGGAACCGGGAGTGGAAAGCTGGTTCACGACCCGAAACTTCGATGCGCCATCGGGATCGGACTGGAGATTAGCCGTAACCGCCGTGTCGTCGAGCTTCAGAGAGAGGGGTTCCGGAATCAAATCGAAAATAGGATAGCCCTTCGCCGGCATATCGAATTCCATCTCGGATTCGACCGTCGCGGTTTTCGCGGCGAAGTCGTACGTAATTTTATAGTCTGCTTTCGTAAAGTCGACGAAGACGGCGTCGCCGTCCGCGTAAGGGAAATTCGGCGGTGCTTGTTCAATACTGGCGAATGCAGGCGCGGCGGCAAGCAAGATGACCGCTAGGAATCGTCGTTTCATAAGTCCCCTTTAAGGTTGATGAATTCAACTTAGGGAACCACGGAAATTTGACGCTGTAACGACGGGGTGCGGCTCGCGCCGCGCCTTAAAATCCGAACGTGAGACCGGCGTAATATTTCGGAAGATCGCCGCCGTGATTATACTCGAACTCAAACTCTGAGTTCGATCCGACCTTTAAAAATAGCGCCGCGGAGAAGTCTTTATTAAACTGGGTCGTTGCCCCGGTACCGTAACTGAGGGAAAGCCCGGCGAATGAATTCGAAACTTTCACTCCCGGTTTAAATTCACCGTTTTTAAACTTATTATCGAAGGCTGCGTCGGCGACGAGATCAAAACCAGAAACCATTTCGACGCCGATTCCGACCCCGTAACTGTCGGGCTGATTATTTAAACTTCGCGCGGTCGCCCCGAGCGTCACGAATTGGGTGGGCTTAATGAGAAGTCCGGCGTTGAAGTCCGAGCCCTGGGCCGTCTTGATTCCCGTGCGTCCGCTTAAGCCGAGGGTAAAGTCGAGCGCCGCTATATTCACCGCGAGCCCGTAAACCGCCCACCCGGAATCGGACGCCGTTCCATCGGGTTTTAAATAATCCACGCCGCCCGAAGCACCGAACACTCCATTTCCCACGAGGACGAGCGCCCGTAGGTTCGGGTCTTCCATGGGTTTCGGGCTTCCCGCCTGGAGCGAAAGGCGGAGCGGATCGCCGTTCACGAGACCGGCGGGATTCGTAAACGTTGCGGTCGTCGTGCCGGGCATCGCGATACTCCCGGAAACCGGCATGCTCACGTTTCCGCCGCTCGAAGACGGACTTCGACTATATCGATAGCCGGCCGCTTCGGCCACGGTAACGGCGGATGTGCCGACGAAGGTAAAAGTGAAAAGTAGGCTGATTAAAATTCGAAATTTCATGGGAATCTCCTGATGATCGTAACTTTCACACACCCACCCCGCGTACCTCTAGTGTGCCCCGAGTCGCCCGACTTTTACACCCGGAAGAAGCGCGTCACGGCCTTGGCGTATTCCCGGGTCGCTCATTAGCGAGAATTAATTATATGGGTTTACTGCGGAAATTGCTGAGGACTCTATCCTCCTATATAAGTCGGAATATGGAACTTCGCCGGTTTTCGCTCTTGTTTATGCTGACAATTTTTAGCGCGTCGGCCGATTCGAATCTCCCTCGGTATCGCCTCTCCGTGCTTTTCGAGAAGACGGAGTCCACGGCCGAACGAATTCGTGCAAAGGAAGAAGCACGCGCCCAAGTCATCGAAACGAAAAACCAGACGTTTGGAAATCTCTTTCCGCAGATTTACGGAGTGGGAACTTATTACCGCGCGGATCTACCTACCGTGCCGGGCGGATCGACCTCCTCGACTTCGTCGAGTTCCTCCAGCCAAAAAGTTTTAAAGCTTACGGCGAAAGAATATATTTTTAAGGGTGGCGCAGAATACGCGTTCATCGCGAAAACGAACCGTCTGATCGATGCGGGCGAATCCGAAATCGAAGCGAGCCGGCAGGGTTACTTTCTTGATCTGGCTACGGCGTACTACGATACGCTCCTGCGTCTTTCGGAAGTCATGCACGCGAAAACCGAATTAGGCCTCTACGACGACCAGATCGCCGAACTGAAAAGTCGGGTGAAGATCGGACGAACCCGGGCGAGCGAGCTCCTCTCCGTCCAAGCGGCCCGCGCCGGTTCGGAAGCCCAGTTTCGATCGGCGGAGGCGGCCCTGACGAGTTCTAAACTTCGCCTCGCAAACCTCGCTCGTATTTCGCCGGAGTTTGAACTCGCGGAGGAAACTCCCGCCCGTACGCCTCTCGAATCCCTCGACACCTATCTAAAATTGAGTTCCCAGCGCCCGGACCTCCAGGCCGCCCGCAAACGGAGAGATGCGGCCGTCGAAGACGTTTCGATTCAGCGAGATGGACACTTACCGACCCTCGATGTTTCGGGAAATTATTATTTAAAACGTGAAGGCTTCGGAAATAACGACTCGAAGTGGGATGCTATCCTTACTTTAAGCGTTCCGATTTTCTCGGGAGGGGCGACCCAGTCCTTAGTGCGCCAGTATTCCAGCGTACTGAAGGCAACGGAAATAGAAACCGGTCGACTCGAACGTGCCGCCGAAAACGACATCCGTTCCCTGCACCAAAATCTCGTGGCCTCCGAAGAGCAGTTAAAGTCTTCCGCGGAGGCGGTTGCACTCGCCACTAAATCTTACGACCAGACCCGTAAGGATTATAAGTTCGGTCTCACGACGAATCTCGATCTCCTGAATTCGCTTAAAACTTTAACGGAAGCGAAGCGAAATCTCGACCAAGCAAAATATCAACACTTCCTCGAACGCGTCCAAATTGAAGTCGGTTCCGGCCGAATCCCGAAAATGGAGAATTAATCCGTGTGGAACTCACTCCCGTCGATTTCGATTCGTAACCCCGTCTTTGCTTGGATGCTGATGTCTTCGCTCATCATTTTCGGAGCGATTAGCTTCTCCCGAATGGGAATCAGCCAGCTTCCCGACGTCGACTTTCCGATCATTAACGTCAGCGTAAGCCTAGAAGGCGCGGCTCCGGAAGTCATGGAAAGTACGGTCGTGGACGTACTCGAGGGCCAGCTCACGTCGATCGAAGGCGTGAAATCCATTACGTCGACCTCGAAAACGGGTTCGGCGAATATCACGCTTGAATTCGATATTAAGAGAAACCTCGACCTCGCCCTGCAGGACGTCCAAGCGAAAGTTGCACAAGCGCAGCGGCGCCTCCCTAAGGATGTCGAACCTCCTACCGTTTCGAAAACGAATCCGGAGGATCAGCCGATCCTCTGGCTAGGCGTCACGACGACCTCGATGTCGAAGCGCGACTTCATGATTTACGTGCGGGATAACATTCGAGATCAGTTTACCACCCTCACCGGGATCGGTGACGTTTTCATGGGGGGCTTCGTTGACCCAAGCCTCCGCGTGTGGATCGAGCCGAAACAATTAAATCGATATTCACTTACCGTGAGCGACATTCTCAGTACGATTTCGTCCGAACACTCCGAACCGCCTTCGGGTTTCGTCGATACCGGCGCGCGCGAATTAAACGTAAGGACGCTCGGCGAAGCCGCGACGATCGATGAGTTTAAAAACCTCCGTATTAACACCCGCGGCGGCGGACCGAACTTTCTGCCGATTAAGCTCGGCGAGGCCGTGCGCATCGAACCCGGCCTAAACGATATTCGACGAATCTCCCGCGTCGACGGGATCACATCGATCGGCCTCGGTATCCGTAAACAACGGGGTGCGAATGCCGTCGAAGCTGCGAACAACGCCCTCGCGAAAATGAATGAAGTGAGAAAAAATCTTCCTCCCGGGATGGAAATTAAACCGGTGTTCGATTCGACCGTCTTCATCCGGGAGGCCGTCAGCGAATTAAATTTCACCCTCGTGATCTCGGCAATTCTTACGTCGCTCGTGATTATGCTTTTCCTAGGTTCACTCGCGAACACGCTAAACGTCCTACTCGCAATTCCTACCTCGATTGTCGGAACGTTTATCATCCTGCACTTCGCGGGATTCACGTTGAATACTTTCACCCTCCTCGCGCTTTCACTCGCGATCGGAATCGTGGTCGACGACGCGAT